>CAZOOU010000064.1:0-7101 GCA_964581495.1 uncultured Haloferacaceae archaeon | reverse complement strand
TCGTCCGCAAGGAGTGTGAGCCGCGAGAGAACGCCTCGGTAGTTCTCGACGGCGGTCGTGAGATGCCCGTTGAGATCGGTGAACTCCTCGTGGACCGTCCGCATCTCGTCGAACTGCGCCGGCGGCTCGGGAACAGTCGGCTCGATTGTCAGATCTCCCTCGGCGAGCCGGACGATCTTGGCTTCGAGGTCGTCGATCACCGTCTGTTGGTAGGCCTCCAGCTGGTCGACCTTGTCGTCGGTCGACGCCGAGGTCGGTTCGTCGGTCGACCGGTCGGTGCCGACGGTGATCGTCTCCATCACGGCGGCGACGGTGCCCGACTCGTCGGTGAGTGGAACGAGTCGTCGGCTGACGGGGTCGTCCACAGCGTCGAGTCGCTCGCGGTGGTCGTCGACCGGCTCGCCGGTGTCGATGACCTGCTGGGCGAGTCGCTGGCCGCCGTGTAGCTGGTGAGGTTCAGCGCCACGTGCGGCTGCTTCGGTCGTCCCGAACCGCTCGCAAGCCGCACTGTTCAGATGGGTGATCTCGCCGCGTTCGTCAGTGACGAGTGTCGGCTCGGTGCCGGCATCGAGAACCGCCGACAGCAGCCAGCTGTCGGCCGGCTCGGCGGCGGACCGCCGGGCTGGCGGCTGATCGATGCCGGACTCCGTACCGGCTGGTCCCGCCGTCCGGGTTGAGAGATCCGCCCACTCAACCGGCGTCGACGTGCCAGACTCGTCGGTGGTATCAGTCTCTTTGTCCTCAGTCTCTGTGACCACAAGCCGGTTGAGTATCCATTTCATACGTTGTACGATATACCAACCGTAGATAAGTATTAGGTATAATGATACCTAATTTAACCTTATACACCTATAGGTTATTATGATGGCTGAGCAATTTTTATGTACTCTGGCTGAGTACAACGCGATATGTCCCTCGCATCGGTGATCGAGTACGTCAGAGGAAACGAGAAAACCCTGATCGTGTTCAATCCGCCAGCCCACGGCACACTCGTCTCCGATCTGCGAGACTACTTTCAGACCCAGAACGTGACTGTCACCAGCCAGCAGACGGACTCGGGAGCACCCGCCGGCATTGCGGTTCTCAAGCTGGGCGAAGAGGTGCTGGCGTCGGTGCCGCTGGATCAGCTCGCGGAGCTTGTCGACGGCGGCGCGCTCACTAATAGCGGCCTCGGCGTCGACGATGCGAAGTACCACGAAATCCTTAGCCATCTCAAAGAAACGACGTTTACCTCCTACAGCAAACGCCAGATGGTGTTGATCTCCCACGAGATCGAAGACCGCGCGATGCGTGTCGACGACGGTCGACTCCTGACGGGCTTTCAGTACAACTCGAAACTACTCGACCAACGAACGCTGTATGAGCGACTCGGCACCACGAACCTCGATATTCACACCTTCGCCGTGCCGGACGGCCCAACGGTCGACATCGAGGGAGTCACCCACCACGCCGAACCCAACGAGGAGATCGAACGCTCGTGGTTCGTCGTCTTCGACGGCGGCGGCCAGAACCGATACAAAACCGCGCTGTTGGCGACCGAGCAGGCCCCCAACCAGTTCTACGGATTTTGGAGCGACGATCCAGGCATCGTCGACCGAATCGACGATTATCTCGACAGCGTGTACGTCCAGGCGAGAGCCTAAGATCAGATATCCTCGCCGGCCCACCGGATCGAATCGTAGGTCCGCAGCGACTCGCTATCGAACTGGGTTTCGAACTTCCGACGGAGCGACTGCTTTTCGGCCGCGCTGATCCGGGCGAGTTCGTCGGCTTTCGCCACTGCTCGCGGCGGGCCACGCTCGGCGGCGACCTCCGAGAGCACCTGCGTGGTGAGTTGGTGGCGAACCGCTTCGTCTTTGGTCACCGCGTAGGGAGCCTCTAGCTTATAACAGATGTCGTGGCGCGGGTCATAAATAATGCAGAAGGTGACCTCGTAGGCTTCAGCCGGCAGCTTCCGGTCGACGCCCAGCGCGTCGCCACTGGCGGCCATCGTCTTGTCGGGGCCGCCGCGGGAGACGAACCACGACGTAAACGTCAACTCCTCGGTGCGTCGACGGCGGCCGGGGTCGCCGTTTTCGTCTCCGTGTTCGGCTTCGTGATGGCGTTCGAGTAGCCGCGTAAAAAATGCCGTATCGTCGGGCCACGGGGCTTCGAAGCCAGTATCCTTGCGAGCCAGCGTAGAGGTGATCACGCGCGCAGAGGGGTTTTTGACGAAGCCAGCGATTGGCACGCCGCGGTCGACGAACGTCTCGACCAGCCGAACGTAGTTTTCGAGCACGCGCCTGGGCCGAGCCTCGTAGGTAAGCTCTTCGAGCTCTGGCGTCCGGTCGCGCCAGGTCAGGATCTCTTTGGGGTACAGTGGGCCGTCTAAGACGAGCAGGTCGTCGACGCGGTCGGCGTGTTCGAGGGCGTGGTGGCCTTCGGCGAAATAGAGCGCCAGCGCGTGGACAACTGCCTCGGCGTACTTGTTGACCCGTGGGGCTCGAATGATGCGTCGACGGCTGTGGCCCTGGTCGTAGCTGACCCACTCGCCGTCCGACAGCTGGGTTGGATCGTTGGTGTGGGCCGTCACGACGATGGTCCGCGCCCGGTGGGTGTCGATATCCGACGGCTCGACGCCCATCGCGGCATGCGCGAGGTCCAACACGAGCCCGTTTTTGAACGCCGTGGGGTTGATCGTCCCCGAATCAATGCCGTGGACCGTCTCGAACGGCCGGTCGACCAGGGCGACCGAATCGATGTCGACACACTGGCGTCGTGGCTCGTCGAGCGGTTCGATCACCGACTGGCCGCGGTCGACGAGCGGATTGAGCCACGCTTCGAAAACCGTTTCGGCAAACTGGCCGTGGTCGCTGTCGTCGGCCGTTTCGGCGACCGATCCGGCCATCCGGGCAATCGCGTCGACGTGGATCGGATCGAGCGTCACACGTATGGGGGCGTGGGCCACTCTCAAAAACTGATTGGTCGCCCACGTTTTCGCTGGCCAGTCGCTAGGCTCAAACCATTGGAATCCAAACGGTCGGCTATGTCGATACGGGGGGTCGCCTTTGACCTCGATTACACCCTTGCGGTGACGACGAAAGACCGCGATGCAATCTTGCGAGATGCAATCGACGCGGTCGACGGCCCACAGATCAGCCGCGAGGCGTATCTGACGGCTCACCACAACAATCTGACCAAACAGAGCCGCACGCCTGTGTTCCGCGATTTGCTCGCTGCAACTGACAGCGACACCGATCCAGAGGCGTTAGCCACTGCCTACCGCAACGAGATCAGCGATGCGCTCGAACCGCTGGCGGGTATTGAGACGTTCATTCGGGAGTTACGCACCACCTACCGCGTGGGCCTGTTGACGAACGGCTCGGTGCTCGCCCAGCGATCCAAAATCGAGCAGCTCGGCTGGGACGAGCTGTTCGATACGACGCTGGTCACCGGCGAGCTACCGGCCGGCAAACCAAACGGGGCGGCGTTCGACGCGCTGCTCGATGGACTGGGAACAAGCGCCGACGAAACGGTGTACATCGGTGATACGCCACTCGATGATATCGAAGGAGCCACTGAGTCGGGGCTGTATGCCGTCCAGGTTCTGTTTGAGGGTGGCCCCGACCGTGATCCGCGGGCCGACGCCTACGTCGACCGCGAACGACTCATCGAGGAGCTGCCGGCTGTGATCAAATCACTCTGTTGAATCGGTCGGCTCGTCGGCTGTATCAACGGCGTCGACCACTGTCTCAAACACCGGAATGACGTGTTTTGCCTCCGCGCCATCCTCGACGAACACGAGCGTCCGCGGAGGGTCGACCGCCTTGGGGCGCGTCCGCAGATCACCCTGTTGGGCCGCTTCGGCGGCCGTATCCGGCACGGCGCTGAACTCGACGCGGGCGCGCTCGGGCTGGACGAACACCGATGCGAGAGCGTGTGGGTCGGCCTCAACCGTCTCGTCGAGCGCCGTCTGGCCGCGGTCGTCGACGGTGATCGCCGCCGAGTCAGCGACGAGTACGACCCGGTAGGCGAGTGCGCCGTCGTCGGTTGGTTCGACGTTGGGGTTGGCGTCGACGACCACGGCAGCTTCGAGCGCGCCGCGGTTGCCGGTCAACTCGGAGGCCACAAGCTGGGCGATGCGGGTGCCGTCGCGGAGTCGATCCTGGACCATACCCTCTCTCGACGCTCTCGACTTAAGAGGCTTCGAGTTCCTCGCGAACGCTGTCGACGACGCCCCCACAGTCGATATCGTTACGCCGCGCGACGACGACCGCGGCGGCCTCGAGGGTGATGCCGAGCCGACGCTGAGTTTCGTTGGTGGCGGCGACGGCCTCCTGTTTGGAGAGTCCGCCCGAAACCAACTGATCGAGCAGCTGTTCGAACGTCGACTGCTCGCGCAGAATATCGGTATCCGGAGTGAATCCTTCGGGAATCTCGACGTCGTCGACGTTGAATGTCGGCCGAAGGTCGCCGTCGTTGTTTTCGAGCAGGCTGCGGCCGACGGCCACGTCGACCAGCCGCTGGGCCTGATCCGGTGAAAACCACTCTCGGTCCAACGAGAGCGCGACGACGAACTCACCTTCGCCCAGCGAGCGCGCGCCCTGCTGGCGAAAGGGGACCGCAACAGCGACCTGCAGGCTCATACAGAAAGGGACGCCGAGAGGAAACTAAAGCTTCCGACGTTGAGTGCGTGTGTCGACGGCACGCAGTCTCACCGATCCCGTGCAGTTGCGAGGTCGTTGTGAGTGTTGATGTTCTGAAAGGCCCTTGGCTCGACGTGCGCACGGACGGCCCGCTCGCCGACGACATGCGGGTCGACGCGTTCGAGGAGCGTCTCAAGGCGGTTGTCGCCGACAGATTCGACCTCGCGGCAGGCGGCTCGTGCGGCCCGAACATGGTAGACTGCCGGAACCGGCTGGAGCTGTCCCTCGAACTCCGGAGCCGCACCGGTTCGGTTCTTTGCACGTCCAAACAGGAAATCGAGAAACGCTGCCGGAACGGCGGGCATATCACAGGGCACCACACCCGCGTAGGTCGCGCTGGTGTCGTCGAGGGCGGTCCGCAGGCCGACAAGCGGCCCGCGGTCAGGTATCTTGTCGACGACGAACCGAACCGAAAACCCCTCAAGTGTGTCGGCGAACGCTTCGCGCTGGTCCCGTCGGCAGCTAACGATCAGTTCGTCGACCGCGGGCCCAACAGCGTCAGCAACGTGCCAAAGCAGCGGGTTGCCGTCCAGCGGTGCGAGTGCTTTGTCAACGGTCGGGAACCGCGTGGAGCGACCGCCAGCCAGAATGATCCCCGCACGGCCAGTGTCGTCTGGCGACCGACTGTCGACGGTGGCTGTCGTGTCGTCGCTCATACCCAACGTGAGTTACTGACACTGTTGTTTACCCAAATAGTCACTAGACGAGTCGAAATCACCTGAGATGTCACGGTTAGTTGTGAATAGGTATACGGACAGAGTATTAAAACGCTGACTGTTGACGGATTGGGATTTCAACGGGCGTTTCTGAACGAACGCCGAATCTCTCAAGCAATATAAGGCCTTTATATTTGTTTCTCTTGGGTTAGAGAGTCGATAACTAACTGAACACACAAGTTTTTCACGAGTTTCGTATTCGAGTGTATACCAAAGAGTGAATCCGACAGCATACTGCGGTCGATCGAACTCGTCTTGACGCGCGAGTTCAGCAACGAGAGTGCCGTAGCTTCGACGCGCTTAAACAACCGTGGAACGAATATCGGTGGGATGAGTGACCCGGCTTTGGACGTGGTCGAATTCGTACTAACGGCCCAGCTGTACACCGACGACCGGTCGTTGGACGAGAACGATCTGCCTCCCCGTTTTCGACAAGTATTCTGGACCGAGCGATCGCCGAGCGAGACCGAATCGGACTCGACTACCGGCGAGCCCCAACCCCCAGGCAGTATCGAGCGGCCGCTCCGGGCGACCGAAACGGTCGCTCGAACCGCGACCGGCGTCGACCGGCCGTGGGACGCGATCTCCGAGCTCCTGTTTACCCAACGCGAGGAGTTCTCCGGTGAGATCTCCGTTACCCAACCCGAGATGGCCATCGAGTGGTATCTCGACCGCGCCGACGACGACCGGCTGTCGACGAACCCCACGATCGTCTCGGCTGTCGAAGACGAACCGGGCGTCGACGTAACCCACGCCGAAGCCCGCGAGAACAACCGACCGGTGCAGGCCGACCGGGTCTGGATTGACGCGCTGCTCTCGCAGTATTTCGACGAAGACGACGACGCCGAAATGCTGGATCTCGTTCAGGTCCGCGCGCCCGAAGAGATCGAAATGCAACTGGACGATCTGGTGTTGACCGCCGACCAGGAAGGCGAGATCCAAAAGATCGTCAAGGCGATCGAACACCGCGATTATCTGGCGTCGATCGGGCTCCGAGAGATCGGCAAACTCCTGTTTGTCGGGCCGCCGGGGACCGGCAAAACCACGATTTCGCGCGCACTCGCCCACGAGCTTGGACTCCCGTTCGTCGAGGTCAAACTCTCGATGATCACCAGCCAGTATCTCGGCGAGACGGCCAAAAACGTCGAGAAAACGTTCGAGGTCGCAAAGCGACTGTCGCCATGTATCCTCTTTATTGACGAGTTCGACTCGGTCGCCAAAACCCGCCGCTCGGACGAACACGCCGCGCTCAAACGCGCGGTCAACACCCTACTGAAATCGATCGACGACATCTCGCTGATCCGCGATGAGGTGCTGTTGATCGGCGCGACCAACCACCCCGACCAGTTGGATGCCGCCGCCTGGCGACGGTTCGACGAGATCGTCAACTTCCCGAAACCCGACCGTGGGATGCGGGCGGACATCCTCGAAGTCGTCACCAAACAGATGGAGATCGCCGACTTCGACCCCGACGAGGTCGCCAGCAAAACCGAAGGACTCACCGGGAGCGACCTGCGGATGGTGCTCCGAGAGGCCGTCCTCGAAGCACTCACCGAAGAGCGCATGGAGCTCACCCAGTCGGATCTGCTCGATGCGGTCGACGATTTCGAAGAGCGGGACAATCTCAAGAACATGGATATGATCAACGGCGACGGGGCACAGATCACCGGCAGTGGCAGTGGGCATGATCACGACCACGA
>CAZOOU010000063.1:0-7132 GCA_964581495.1 uncultured Haloferacaceae archaeon | reverse complement strand
TCCGGGTCGTCTGCTGGCTCCGTGTGTGCCATGGAGTCGTCAGCTTCGACGTCGCTGCCGTCGACTGAGGCTCCCAGCGAGCCGCCGTTCGCGCCGGCGAGCGGATCGTCCCCGTCAGCAGCCAGCGGGTCGGACGCTTGGCCGTCGACGCCGGGCAGCGAGGTTCGGTCGCCCGACAACACATCGCGAACGAGTTGGCTGTTGTCCGGTCCGAGTACGCCCTCGATATCGGCGGCTTCCTGTTGTTCTTTCGCCGAAAGCTCCTTGACCGACGGGTCGGTGAGGAACGAAGCAAGATCGGTAGTGTCGTCGGTTCGGATGCCGTAGACGGTTTTGACCGTCTCGCCCGGTTCGAGCTCGCGTTCGAACTCGACGCGGTGGTCTTTGTACGCCGTCCAGCGGTCGCTCTCGTAGTCCGGATGGAAGCCGACCCGCTCCATCGGGAACGATTCGGGTATCTCGTCGCTCAACCGAACGTGGGCGGCCGTTGATCCGTCGGAGCGAATCACGAAGACAACCGCCGGGACGGGGAACTCATCCGCAGTAACAGTCTTCTCGACGGTGATCCCGTCGTTTGAGACTGTCACAGTTTCGTTACTGTCTGGCCCCTGGCTCATGAGAGGGTGTTTCACACCAGCGTCTTAAAAGATACGGGCTGAGTTTCGTGTTTGATACCCCCGCAGGCATCCAACACTGCACACCGACTGCAGCCTCGGGACGCCTCAGCAGTAGTCGGTGACATCAACCGTGTCCGAACGGGCCTGTAGTCGACGCGTTCGGCGTTCGAGCTGGTTGCGGACGCCACGGGCGTAGGCGGTATCCTGTCGCATCGCCTGCCGCCAACAGCGTTCCCGTGTGAACCAGTTGTCTCTGTCTTCGTCGGTTGTCTCCGGGTCCCAGAACCACTCGGGAAAGTTGTAGTCTGTCATCGTACTCTCTTCCGACGGTCGACTCGGTGGCTGCGTGTCGATACCGCGCTACACAGTGGCACACCGTACCACTGCACTTAAATTGGCCGTACGATCAATTATAAAAAGATAGTATGTTAAATGTTGTTCAAATTCGCATAGTAAAGATTTTATATACACTTATATACTGAAAATATGGATTTACGTTCTACATTGTTTCCCAAAAATCGGAGCGGATGACCACAACTGTACTCGGTGTCCGGTCGACTCAGAACTCGTCAAGTCGGCTCTGGCTCGGCGGCGGTGCGTCGGCGGGCGGATCAGCACCGAGCAGTCGTGGGAGGGCCGTGTCGGCGAACGTCAGCCCTAAGACGAGCACGATGGGCGCGAAAAACAGCCCATAGAAGCCGAGTACGACCGGTCCGAAAATGTAGGCAAGCATGAGCAACCCAACGTGGGTCCGGTTGCCGCTGAGATACGGCCGCAAGATGAGATCCGGAATGGTGTCGACGATAACGACTGCCAACACCAGAAAGCCGGCAAGATAGCCCAACGGCGAGTAGTCGCCCGACAGGACGGCTGGCACCGCCGCCACCCCCGCCAGCGGGACGTAGATAATCTTCATCCCGACGACGGGGATCAGACTCGCAATGCCGGTCAGCGCACCTGCAAGCGCGGGGTACGGGACGCTCGCGGTCGGCGGGGCGACGGCGTTGTAGCCGATATACACGAGAATCGAGAGCAGCGAGATGAGAATTACGTTGAGGAGGTTCCCGAAGAGCACGGCTTCGAGCTCCGCGTCGGCGGCCTCAAAGAACTCTCGGGCCAGGTCCTTGTCGTCGAACCGCAACAGCCACTCGTGGAACGTCGAGCCATCGATCAGTAGATAGTAGGTCACCACCGCCACAATAAGGAGATTCAACAGCAGCCCCGTCACGAGACTTGTGACGAACGCCGCATGCTCCCAGCCGAACTGGATCAGCACGTCGAACTGGCCGGCCTGATACGCACTGATAAGCCCATTGACGGTGAATTCGGGGAGTTCGTCGACGCCGTCGAACCAGGCGACGGTGTCGGGCACGGAGTCGGCGATTGGATAGGCTTCGAGAAACTGGCGCGCTTCGAGCACCAACAACAGCACGGTGTAGCTCAAAAGCACCACAAGCGGCACCGCAAGCAGCGAGATCGTAACCAGTGCTCGGAGCTGTTTGGGAATCCAAAAGCGGCCGAGTTTCTGATAAAACCCGCGCGTTGAGTAGTAGAGAAACACCGCAATCGTCAGCGCGGCGATGAACTGCGAAGCCAGATAGCCCGCCACGCCGGCGACGACCACGCCGAAGATGGCGACGACCAACCGCTGTTCGTTCATACCGAGTTCTGCGAGAGGGCTCAAATAAACCCGTCGGATATACAGACTGTTTTGACCGGATTCAGGGTCAGTGAGTGGATCGTCGACAGCCTCACTCGCTGGCCGATTACAGCTCGACGCGGTCGCCGATCTCGACGATTTCGAGCCGCTTGGGATACTCGTAGGACCGAGCGTGGCCGTGGAGCGCCGTCGGGTCGGCAGTCATTCCTTTCCACATATCCCAGTGGCTCGGCAGCAGGCGATCGAGTTGGAGATCGGAGGCGGATTTGATTGTCTCGTTTTCGGTTGCGTACCATTTCGTTCGCACTGGCTCGCGGGTTTCCTTGTCGGGGATGTTGCCAATCGCGCCGAACGCCAGAATGCCGAGATCGATGTCGTACTGCTCGCCGAGATCGGCGAAGTTACTCGACGGCTTGCTGTCGCCCGCATGGAAGATCGTGCCCGACTCGTGCTGTATCATATAGCCAACGGGGTGGGTCGAATCCGCATCCTCGGTTTCGACCACGTCAATCGTGAACTCCCCGATGGTGCAGCTATCGCCCTCGGTAACCTCGGTGAACTGCTCTTCGGTCACGTCGTAGCTATCGAGCCACTCCTCGTCCTCGAAGGCGACCGCGAGACTGTCGTCGGGCGCATAAAAGTCCGCGCCCGTCTCAAGCAGCGGGCCCTGGGAGGGGCCGTGGGTGTGGTCGGTGTGTTCGTGGGTTGCGAGGACGGCGTCGACGGCCTCGGCGGTGACGTCTTCGGGATCGAACGGCACCGGAACCATCCGAATCGTCCGCGGTGGGTCTCCAAGGCCGACGTAGGGGTCAATCCACAGCGTTGTGCCGTCGCTGCCTTTGAGCACAAAGCCGTTACAGCCCAGATACCAGATGTCGACGGTCTCGGGGTCGGCGGCTTCGACGGCGTTCGGCAGCCACTCGCCCCAGTCGCTTACTGTCATGACCCAAGGTGCGGCCCGCCGGTTCCTAAACGTTTCTCACCGGTTCAGCGCCATCCCTTCGAACTCAGTATCAGTCGGTCCGGGGTAGAGCCGGTCGGTCAAAGTTAGCGCCAGTCGGTCCGGGGTAGAGCCTGTCGGTCAAAATTAAAGCCGGTCGATCCTGATTAGAGCCAGTCGCTTTCGGGGTCGACGTAGCCCTCGGGTTTTTCGCCTGCAAGCACCGCCAGGATGTCGTTGGCGACGTGTTCGTTGAGTTCTGTCACCGATTCTTCCGAGTAGAAGGCCGCATGCGGCGTCAAAATGACGTCGTTGCGGTCGGTCAGCGGCGAGTCTTTCGGTGGTTCCTCTTCGAGCACGTCGAGGCCGGCGGCGGCGATCTCGTTGTTTTCGAGCGCCCACGCCAGATCGTCTTCGTTGACGATCGGTCCGCGGCCGACGTTGACCAGCACCGCTGTTTCGCTCATGCGTTTGAACGCCTCTTTGTCGAACAGGTGGTGGGTTTCGTCAGTAAGCGGGGCGTGAATCGAGATATGGTCGGCCTCTTCGAACAGTTCGTCGAAGGCGACCTTTTCGACGCCGTAGGGCTCCATGTCCGCTGCGTCGACGTAGGGGTCGGCCGCAACCATCTGGCAGCCGAGCCCCGAGAGCTTTTCTGCGGTTCGCTTGGCCAGGCCGCCGAACGACAGAAAGCCAACTGTTTGGGTAGTCAGCCGATGGATCGGCTGGCCGTCGGTCCAGTCCCAGCTACCGTCTTCGATGGCTCGGTTGTACTCGGTGAGCCGTCGAACGCCAGCCAAAAGCAGCGAAACGGCGTGGGTCGAGACCTCCTCGGTACAGTAGTCGGGGACGTTGACGACTGTTACGTCGTGTTCGACCGCGGCCTCGAAGTCGATCTGGTCGACACCGACGCCGGCGCGGGCGACGATCTGTAGCTGCTCGCAGTTCTCGAACACCTCGGTTGGAACGGGGGTGTTGACATCGACGACAAGGCCGACTGCATCGGCGGCGGCGTCGATGATATCGGCAGCCGACTCGAGCGGAACCGAGTCGACTGTCGCCTGCTCGCCCAAGACTGCCTGGAGCGTCTCGGTGCGAATCATTGCGTTTTCGTTTGCGACGACTGTTGGCATGTACGCGTTGCTTCGTGCTCTACCCTCTTGAATGACCGCAGCATTCCCAGATACTGATACGGCCGGTCCGCATTTGTCTCCGCAGTCCAACAGCCTGTATGGACGACCAGATCGCCGCGCTTGCAGCCGATCTGCAAGCCGCTGACTCGGCGGTTGCGTTGACTGGTGCAGGCCTGAGCACCGCCTCGGGGATTCCCTCGTTTCGGGGCGACGACGGCATCTGGGGCGAGGAGTTCGACCCCCAGTCGTTTCACATCAGTCGCTTCGAGCGCGACCCGGCCGGCTTTTGGACTGATCGTCGTCGACTCCGCGAGCGAATGATTCCCGACGACGTGACACCCAACACGGCTCACCACGCGCTGGCTCGCCTCGAAGCCTGCGGCGGGCTGTCGGCGGTCATCACCCAGAACACCGACGGACTCCACGCGGCGGCCGGAACCGACCGCCTGCTCGAACTCCACGGCAGCGCCCAAGCAGTGGTCTGTCACCGCTGTGGCGACCGCCGGAGCGCCGACTGGGCGTTTGATCTCGTCGACTGCGGCGAGGGTCCACCGACCTGCAGCTGTGGCGGCATATATAAACCGGCGGTCGTGCTGTTCGGCGAGGAGCTCCCCAGAGAAACGCTGGCCGAAGCCCGCCAGCTCGTCGCAGACTGCGATCTGCTCATCGTCGCGGGCTCGTCGCTGCAGGTCCATCCCGCGGCCTCGCTGCCGGCCGAAAGACAGGGCGCGACGCTGGCGGTCATCAACTTCGATCTGACACCGTTTTCCGAGAGCGCGGACTACGACTTCCGCGCCGACGTGACCGAAGTGCTACCTGCAGTCGCCGAGGCCGTCTGCGAGGAGTAAGTCGCCGTCTCGCGCTGTGTGCACCGACAGGCCTTTTCAGGAGCCCAGTCGACGGCGAGTATGCGAGTCAGTGTGATCGGCAGCGGCTCGGCGCTCGCTGCTGAAACCGCCGCCGACGCCGAGACCGTGGGTCGACTGCTGGCCAACCGCGGCCACACCGTCGTCTGTGGTGGGATGGGCGGCGTTATGGACGCGGTCTGCCGCGGCGCAACAGCGGCCGGCGGCGAGACGATTGGGATTCTCCCGGTCGACGATCCGGCGGCGGCAAACCCTCACGTCACGACACCGATTGCGACCGGGATGGGCCACGCCAGAAACGTGCTCGTTCCGATGAACGGCGCGGCGGTGATCGCCATCGCCGGCAGCGGCGGGACGCTCTCCGAGCTGGGGTTTTCACACGTGTATGACCGCCCGGTCGCCGGACTCGCCAGCCACGAGTTGCCGTGGGTCGAGCCCGTCGAGACGCCCAAAGAAGCCGTCGAGTACGTCGAAAACGCGGTCGACTCGCCGCGCTGAGCCGGGTGTGTTCTTTGCGTATGTCACCACGTGCGGACGCTCAGCTGTCGACGGAGTCGGCGAGTGCCGGGTGCGAACGGTTGCGGCGAGCCGTCGACGGTCGCGAGACGTCGGACACGGTTTCGTAGATCTCGATCAGTTGCTCGCCCATTCGTTCGAGAGTCACCTCTGAGAGCGTCTCGCGGCCGTTGGATCGCCGACCGTCCGCGAGAACGGTTTCGGCGGCTGCCACTAGCTCCGATTCGGACTGACACACCCTCGACGGCGAAACACCCGCGAGCCGCTCGCGGACATCGCCGACATCGGTCGCCACGATTGGGAGATTGCAGGCCAGCGCCTCCTTGATCACGTTCGGCGACCCCTCTCTGCGAGAGGTAAACAACAGCAGATCGGCAGCACTCATATACGTCGACATCCGGTCGTGGTCGACGCCGTCGAGCACATGGAGTTCGAGCGGGCTCCGGTGAGTCTCTTGGAGGCGGTCGAACACCCGCTTTGCCAGCGGATAGTTTTTCACCGGTCGGTCGGGACTGTACGGAAACAACACATGGGTCGCGGTGCGGTCCCAGCCGACCGCCCGTTGGGCCGTTTGCTGGTCTTCGGGCTGGAACCGCTGGAGGTCGACGCCGTGGGGCAGCACAGTCGCCGGCGTGTCGAGCGACCGTTTCATCTGTTCGCTCATGACAATTGTTGCCGCACAGCGGCGGGCACACCATTTCGAGAGCCACCGGTACTCGCCCATGAGGTCGCCGCCCCACAGACTGAGGACGACCGGTCGACGGGGCTGGGCGAGCGCGAACGGTGCGGTCAGCCCGTAGTTGGCATGCACGAGATCGTACGAGTCGACGGCTGCAGAAAGCACCGAGGGAGAGTATCGCAGATAGTCAGCCACTGACCGTGGGGCGTCGCCGGGCACGCTCACGGTGTCGACGGTGAGGCCGTTTCGTTCCAGAATGCGAACCTGTTCGGCAAAGAAATGATCCGGCGTCGTGACCAGATTCAGCACTCTCATTGGGTGGTCGACGGCTGATGGCCCAAAGAACGTTCAGGCCGGCTGGTTACCAGTTCTGTTGTTGTCGTCCTGTATACCGGCCCGCTACACACGGCTGTTACCGAATCTGTGTAAGAAACCTATCAATCGACTCGGTGGCGTGGTCGGTCGACGTCTCGACTGCCGTGTCTTCGCGGGCGGCGGCTCGAAGCTGGTCGAACCGCTTGGCTAACCCCTCGGTTGCGTCCGTCGAGAGGCCACGCGGATCAAGCACCGGCACGCCCTCTAGTTCGTTGGGTTCGATTTTGTCCATCCCCGAGGCGTAGGTCCGACCCGACCGCCGGACGACTTCGCTGGCGAACTCGCTGTTGAGATACGCCAGGAGGGCCTTCTGTTCGGTTTCCGTTAGCTCGACGTCGAGATACAG
>CAZOOU010000062.1:0-7150 GCA_964581495.1 uncultured Haloferacaceae archaeon | reverse complement strand
GTTTGGGCTTCGAAGGAATCGTTCACATACCGTATCTGGCCGTCACGGTCAGTGATAAGTATTGCTTGGCCAGCGTTTTCAACTGCCTTCCGAAATAACTGAAGCTCTTTAGCTTTTTGTTGTCTTTGAGTTACATTTTGAAGCAACAACGTCCGCCCGATTTGATGTGAATCAAACCTTACGGGTTGAACAGTCAGCAAATAATAGTGTTCTTCACCGTTTCGTTCAACTTCGATTATTTCCGCGTCCTCGGTTAATTGGTCAACTGATAGTTTGCTAAGCAACTCATCAATACTGCCAGTATACTCGTTGAGACTGGGGATAAACTCCACTGCTTTCTCGTTATACTCATAGATATTCCCATCAGGAGTTATAGAAATGATTCCCTTGTCAGACTCCTCGAACAGTTGGTTTCGAACAGGAGCTTCAAGACTCACAAACGTATCCTCAGTGAGATACAGTGCGCCAATGGCGAAGATTGCCACGCCAATTGGCTCGTAGCTCAACGCTGGAAGGAGGGACGGATAGAGGCCCGATACGATCTTCGGGAAGATTGACAATCCAGTGATGCCAACTAGACCTGTCAATTTCCACGTCGACCTACGCGAATGGTAGAACGTCTGGATAAGAAAAAAGATGCCAATCGCAGTCATCGCATACGCAATAATAAAGGAAATCCAATATATGTCGCCTTGATTAACTAGGAGGCGAGGATACGGCTCAGTTGCCATCTCTGCAGTGAAATACTGGCCATGAATAGGATTTGTGATTTTTATCACGACCATAGTGGTGTACAGAACGACCGCAGACCAGATGTAAGGTCGTTCAGTATGCAAGGTCCGGCCAGTGTAAGCCGAACAGAAGTAGAGCCACACAAACGGCGTTGCAAAACCGATAATGAGACCACCGGTGAATAGAGAGGTCGCAATTGATTCGGAGAGAGTCAACATCTGGATAGCCTGTAGGAGCGACCAAAAGCCAACAGTCGCTAACAACCCTCCGAGCCCAACGCGGACATCACGCTGATGAAGCTGCGATAAGCGAGAAAGACTGCCAAGACATGCAACGGCTGCAAGAAAGAATACAGTTGCAACAATAATATTTGTCAGTTGCATACTCAATATATTTTTTTTGCACTATATGTATAACTAACGTAATGTAATAAGAAGGCGAACCCCTCGACGAACGTTACTCGTCGACGAGTTCTGAGACGGTCGACTCAATCGATTCAATCGAGTTGACCTGCTGTTCGTTCGCGGCAGCCACACTCTGAACTTCGGCGGCAACCGATTCTGATTCTTCAACTAACTCGTTGATCATCGAAGCGACCTCTTCGGTCGAGGCGGCTTGATCATCTGTAGCGTCCGAGACCTCTCGAATTCCGTCAGAAGCCTCCTGAACCGCGGTTTCTATTTCTTCGAGCGTGGTCATTGCGGACTCGACCTGTTCGACTCCGTCGTCGACCTCCCGAGTCGTCTCTGCAAGACTCTGGACAGTCTCATCAGCGTCGTCTTTGATCGCCTCGATCAGTCGCTCGATCTCGGTCGCGTGATCCTGCGACTCGCCGGCAAGCGATTTAACCTCGTCAGCAACGACTGCGAAACCGGAGCCAGCTTCACCAGCACGAGCGGCCTCAATAGAGGCGTTGAGTGCCAGAATGTTTGTCTGGTCAGCGATGTCGTTGATTACCTCAACGATCTCATCGATCTTTTCCAGGCGACTCTGCAAGTCGTCGACATCTTCGGTGACCTCCTCGATCGATGAATCGATCCGACCCATGCCCTCAATCGCGTCGGTTGCAGCCTCGCCACCTTCTTCGGCGAGCGTTTCGGCTTTTTCACTCATCATCGAGACCTCCTCAGCTGTCGAGGCGATCTCTTCGACAGTCGCCGACATGTCTTCAGTCTCGGCGGCGACCTCTTGCATCGAGTCTGAAGAGCTGTGGGCATGGTCAGCGATCTCTTCGGCACTCTGGGCTACATCATCGGCGGTTTGCTTGGCTTCTTCGACACCTGCTTCGACCTCAATGGCAACTGCCTGCTGGCGTTCGAGTTCGGCTTGGATCTGCTGTTGTTTCTCCCACTGATTGCAGTAGTTTCTTATGAACGATATGAGGGTGTCAACCAGATCGTGCTCTTCGTTAAGCCACGGCCCGTCGTCTTCTTCAGGTCGTGGCTCAGTGTAGACGATCTCCATGACAATCTCGGTGCCGCTGTCGGTTCGTGTCGAATGCCGCAACGGATTGGCAGTCGACTTGTAGCCACGAGAGGTGGCCTCCGCCTCGCCGGCGACGAGTTTGGCTTCCGTTACGTTGGGGTACTGGAACCACTGCGGGAGCTCTGTGGCGTACGTCTGGATGAGTTCGTCGACCGGTTTGTCCAGCTCGCCAAACAGCTCGTTTGCGCGTGTGATCGCGCCCAACTCTTTGGTTCGTTCCTGGAGTTCGACCTGTGCCTCGGTGGCCGACAACTGTCGGTACTCCTCGGCAAGCTCGAAGTATTCGGATGGCAGGGCACTGTCGGGCGGTTGGTCGGCCAGTCCGTCGGTTGAGGCTGACTGCGGTGGTTGCGAGCCCGGTGACCGTTCGGGCGCAGAGATGTCGCTCCATTCAACCGACTGCCTCTCGGGGTTAGCTGATTCGGGCGTCTCCTCTGCGGACGCGTCTTCTTGATCATTCGATGCTGTCCCTTCGGTTTTCCCACTCGTGCCGATGAGTAGTCGGTTGAATAGTCTCTCCATATGTAAAAATTAACCAACCATAGCATCAATCTAGCCCCCCGATTATCAGACAGGATAATATTATATTAGGTCCCTAATATAGAAATGTCAGTTGTTGAAAATGGTGTGTGGAGAATCAGAGCTGAATGCGAACTACCTCGCAGTAATCGCAGGGGAAACCCAGACGACAAACCCATCATCAGCTTTCACGACGCCGATAACGTGGTCATCGTCGGCAGTCGTAGCCTCGTCGACCATGTCTGGAGTTACATCTCGAACCTGATACACTTCGTCGACAATCCACCCGGTTGTTGAGTCGCTCTCGGTGCTATCAGGATCAAGAACAATGATTCGATCCTGTTCGCCGCTTGTTCCGGTAGCAAACAGCGTATTTGGATTGACGATCGTCGTAGTCCGGCCCCGAAGATCCATCACACCCTCAACGTGTGCCGCCGAGTTTGGGATAGGTGTGAGTTCACCGGCATCGACGATCTCATCAATACAATCGATGTCAAGACAATAGGTTTCACTGCCGAGTGTGAACTCAAGAACCTGTACAGGCTGTCCGTCAGCGTTCCCCGTAGAAGGATCTTCTACGGATGTGGTGATGTTTTGGGACATATTTCAAACTCATTCGGGTCAATATATAACACTATGTGTGAAGTTATCAGACTTGATCCGCTTGCTGGAATAGAGGTGTAATTTATCAGGACTACAATCATCCAAAATCCCAATACAACGGTGCGGGACCGCGAGAACCTTTAGTATGCAGGCAGGCAAGATATTAACTTGGGCTGGATGGCATATACGGTAAGTGGATCCGAATTTCGAGACCACGTGACTCACGATCGTTGACGGTTATTTCGCCACCAGAGCGTTTGATCGTCCAATAGACCAACCACAGCCCCAACCCACTGCCGTGTGAAAGGACTTCGATGGCCCCGCCAGATTCGAGAACGTTTCTATCAAATTCGGATATGCCGGGGCCATTGTCGCAGATCCTAATAAGTGCCTGCTCATCATCGACCGAAAGCGTGATCTGCAGCTGTGGCTCGTCGCTGTCGTTGTGGATTGCAGCGTTAGTAAACAGTTCTTCGAGTGCGGAGTCAAGTGATGGAGTCCCAGCGACATCGAGCTGTGGCGGGCCGTTAACGCTGATATCCACCTCGGGATGTTCGCTTGCTATCTGCGCAGCGATGCGCCGAACCAATTGTCCAAGATTGATCGGCTTTGACTCGACACTCTCGCTAAGTGCGTTCGTGATCGCACGCGATTTATCACTTGTCGTTAGTAGATCTTCGGCCTGCTCAACGATGACGTCGGCGGCCGCCTCCAGTTCGCCGTCGACGCCTGCTTTAAGCTGTGCGCCGCGTCCGTAGATCACGTTTAGGTTGTTGCGAATGTTGTGCCGCAGGATATTGTCGAGGACCTGGAGCTGTCGAGTTCGCTCTTCGAGATCCGTCACGTTTCGACAGATCGCCATCGTTCCCACGAGTTCGCCGTCCTCGTAGTAGGGATATCGACTGGTATAAAAGACGGCCTCCCTATCGCTGTATTCGAACGACGGCTCAACGCTGTATTCGACCGGCTGTTCGGTCTCGATCACCCGTTGTTTTTGTCTGGCAATCTCGGTCGCCGTCTTGGGATCCATGAACTCGTATTCGTCGTCGTCATAGAGGAGTTCCTCGCGTGAGAGACCGGCAAACGAACATAACGCGTCGTTTACCAGCCGGAACTCGCCGTCGAGCGTCTGGAGCATAATCGGATCCTCAAGACGTTCGACGATATCACGGTGCAACGACAGCCGGTCTTCAAGTTCCTTGCGCTCAGTGATATCCGTCTGGACGGCGACAAACGCTGTCGGTTCGCCGTCTTCGACGATGGGGGCTATTGTCTGGTCGGCAATGTATAACGAGCCATTTTTGTGCTGATTGGTGATCTCCTTTCGCCAGATTTCGCCCTCGGTAATCGTTCCCCACAGCTTTTCGTAGTGTTCGATACTCATCTCACCGGAGTGGAGTAGCTCTGTCGACTCGCCGACAGCCTCTTGGCGGCTGTAGCCAGTCATCGATTCGAACGCCGGGTTGACGTACTCCATGGTGCCATCGGTGTCGGTCATCAAGATTGCGTGGCCAGAGGCCTCAACGGCCTGTTTGAACTTTCTGAGCTGGTCGGTTTGGGCCTGCAGATCCAGCGACTGCTCCCGAAGCCGCAACAACGACTGGAGCCGCCATTCGAGTTCGGCCTGCCGGATCGGCGTCGACAACATCTCGTCGACGGGTATCTCAAAGACGGTATCTGACAGGTGCGCCTGATTGCTTCCGAGCAACTCGGTTTCGAGATCACTCACCAACAGCAACACCGGTAACAACACCGGTTGTGCTTCCGCCTTGGCAGTCTGAATTGCCTCGCTGTGGACGTTCAACGCCTGCTGATCGACGATACACAGATCGAACGTCGCTTCGTCAATTGGCTTGTCGTCGACAACAAGATACTCATCATGACCGATGAGCCACTCTCGGAGTACCCGCTGGTTGCCACTGTCTTTTATTAGAGGGTAGACAGCCGCCGGCCCGTCGTTCACTGTCGATAACTCACTCATCGTTCCAGTCGGGTGTGCCTGTCAGAATGCGACGAAGGTTCGTCAACGGCTCGCCTACCGCGAGGCCCTCGTCGGTGATCTCCAGCGTTCGGAGCGTCGACTCGAAGGCACTGGTTCGCTTTTTGAGCACGCCGATGACTTTCTTGAGTTCGCCGCGGTACTCAACGTGTCGGAGCACGATGATGTCGTCGGCCAGATGGCTCACCCGGTGATCGGTCGCCCGGAAGTCGCCGGTGATCTGGTGGACCTCGTTGACGATGATCCCGGTGACATTCATATTGCGGAGATACCGCCCGATTTTGATCAGCTCTCTGGCTGGATCGTCGCCCATTTCGTGGAACGCGCGTTCGTAGCCGCTGACTCCGTCAATCATCACTATCTCTGTCTCTTTTTGTTCGACCTCGGTTCGAATCCGGTGGGTGAACTCGTCGACGGTGAGTTGGTCAGTTTCGATCTCTTCGACCGTGATCAGGCCGTCTGAGACGTACTCTTTGAGCGGGATCCCGATTGCGTCGGCGCGTTTGAACAGGGTGCGGCGGCTCTCTTCGAACGCATACAGCACTGACCGCTGATCGTTGCGCGCAGCCGCGGCGAGAAACGCCAGCCCGGTCGTTGTTTTCCCGACCCCGGTCGGCCCAGTCAGAAACGAGACGGTGCCGGTCGTCATCCCACCGCCCAACAGCGAATCGAGCTCGTCGACGCCCGACGACAGCGTCGCAAGCTCACCCTCCCGGTAGTGCGCAGACGGATCGAGTGTGGGCCACAGCTGCATGCCGGTGTCGTCGATGGTGACCGTATGCGGCCCGCGGCGCGAGTCCGAGCCGCGAAATTTGGGGACGGTTAGCGTTCGCCGTTCTGCGGTCGACTCCAGAGATAACACTGTATCGACCAGAAACTGCAGGTCGTCGTCGGTTACCGACGCTGCCGCCTGTGACGTCAACACGACTGTCGAGGCTTGAGATTTGAGAAAGTCGATCAAACTCAGCACCTGTGTGCGGAACTGGCGTTCGTCGGGTGCGAGATACCGGAGCTCGGTGACCGGATCGATCAACACCCGTGTCGGCTCGATGTCTTCGACTGTCTGGCGAATCTTCTCGACCAGCGGCGTGGTCTCAACCTCACTCGGTTCGAACAGATCGTACGAGTGGTCGCCCTGGAACTCCGATCCCGACGGTGAGAGATCCAGAAACTCGATGTGGTCGATGTTAAGACCGAACTGGGCGGCAGTGGTCTTGAGATACGTTGCCGGCTCGCCGAGATTAATGTAGACAGCAGGTTCTTCGGTCGCAGTCAGAAAGTGAAGCCCAAAGATGGTTTTGCCTGCACCGGGCGTGCCGCGAACCAGCGTTGCTGACTCCGGTAGTAACCCGCCGTTAAGTACAGCCTCAGCATTTGGCACCCCAGTCTGTATTCGTATTTTTTGCTGACTGGTTGGATTGCTCATAAGTTATTTTCATGAGACGCTTATATAATATACTTGCCCAGCCAAAGCAGGTCCATTCAATCGATCCAATCAATTTGAACTGATGTTCTATCTTTCTTCAAGGAGAGAATCCCGGCGTTCACGCCGTGACCAGAACGCTCGCGTTCTGGTTGCCCGCCAGACGCAGTCTGGCGACTGGGAGTGAATCCGACAACCCCCCTACAGTCCACCGTCGATAGCAGGCCGGATATTCAACGCTAATCTGTATCATTAAGTAGGTTTGTCTACATACTCTATGTATGGCGATTCAGGTTACTCGAACCTATGTTGCTTCCATACGGAACCAGCAACAGGTACAGGGTAATCCCGGAGTGTTTAATTTGGTAGCCTCCCTGTCAAAAACCTAG
>CAZOOU010000061.1:0-7228 GCA_964581495.1 uncultured Haloferacaceae archaeon | reverse complement strand
TGAGCAGCGAGGCAAAAAACGCCCTGTCGCATCGCGGACGCGCGCTGGCGAAGTTCGCCGAGTGGTACGAAACGCGAGAGCGTTAGGAGTCGGCCGAGTCGTCCGTCGAGTCGTCAGTCGTCTTCTCGGAGTCTGTCCCGTCAGCTGCGGGCGCAGCCGTCTCCGGGGACTGCTCGACGTGCTCAGTCAGGCTATCGTCCGCTGACTCTGTAAGTTCCGCGCGGTAGTCGGTGATCAGATCTAACTCGGGGTCAGTCTCGCCGAGAACGACCAGCGCGTAGTACCGAACGTAGCTCCGGACGGGAGCCTCGATCAGTGCGAGCGTGTACTGATAGCCGATGACGCCAGCCAGAATCAGCACAAAAACAACCGGCTCGAACGCCGAATGGATGGCAGTGAGCGCGCTGCCGAGCAGTACCACCACGAGAACACCGAAGAACCCTATCGCAAATCCCAAGCCGAGCAGCACCAGCCACAACGCGAAGCCGACGATCCAGGCGACCAACAGAAACGCCACGACGGCGAGCGGGTTGCTCGACATCGCACGAATAAATCGTCGCCAGCCACTGAGCGGTCCGCATCGGCTGTGCTGCATAATCGGGACGACAAAGCCGGTGGTGAGCGTGTCGACCGTAAGCCAGCCGAAACCAGCCAGCAGGGCGACGGAACCGACCATGAGTCCTTGCTGGGTCCCAGCCGTCTCAAAGGCGACCGGATCGGTGCCGACGAGCAGCGCGGCCGCCGCCGCGACAACTGCGAGCGCGCCAGCTACGATGGCCGCACGGAACAGGAGGAGCCACAGCCCCGCACCGAGATGGTCGCGCAGGTACTGCCGCAGTGCGACCTCTCGGGTTCGCAGCGAGGTGACGAAAACGAACTCCAGCGTCGCCGCCAGGTATCTGAGGGCGGCGTACACACCAATCCCGCCCGCGAAGAGCCACGCGTAGGCCCACAGATCAGCCGGCTCGTCGACCGTCTCGGGGTCGAGTGGCGCGCCTGTAAGCTGCAACCCGGTGAAGCCGACGCCCAAAAACAGGACGACGACCCCGAGTTTCAGCAGGCCGCGAACCCACAACGCCGACAGATAGCGCGCGGTGAGCCGTCCGGCGTCGGTTAGCGCGTCAGTGGCCGACATCGTGGCTCCGTCGACTACGGGAGGTGTGCGCTGCTGTGCGAAGACCAATCTGTCGCAGGTATCGTTTCATTCTACTGTCGTCTGTGCCCTCATCGGGTTTGATAGTTCGGATATAGAACATGTACAACAGCTCTTCCGTTGAACGAGGTTGATTCTGTCTCCCCGTAATCCAAACACTGTCTCGGTAACACAGGGGTTAGCTGGTAACCTTTATGTCCAATAAATGATAAGTGCTACAGCAATCAAGAAGGGGTGTAATGGAACCGAAACTCGCGGTCGTGCAGTATCGTCGACAGCCAGCGATTCGACAGGAGCGTCACTAATGGTGTTCGAAGCGACAGGTGCAGCCGAGCTGTTTTTGCTGGCGCGCGTGCTGTTTGGCGGCGTGCTGGCGTTTACCGGGCTGAATCACTTTTTGGATACCGACGCGATGGCTGGCTACGCCGAGTTCAAGGGGCTGCCGGCTCCACGGGCGTCAGTGCTGGCGAGCGGCGGCCTGTTGGTCTTCGGCGGTCTCTCGATTGCCGCAGGCGTTCTTCCAGCGATTGGTGCGGGCGCGCTCGCCGTCTTCCTCGTTGGGTCGGCAGTCGCTATGCACGACTTTTGGGCCGTCGACGACGATGAGGCGCAAACCGAGATGACTCAGTTCCTCAAAAACGTGTACGGTGCGGGAGCCGCGCTTGCGTTCCTTGTTGCGGCCAGCGTCCCGTGGCCCTACGCACTCAACGTCGGCCTGTAGTCGGCGACTACTTTTCAGTGTCGACCTACGCTCGCGGCTCGCGGTCGGGCCCGGAGTACGCGTCGGTGTGTTCGGATTCATACAGGCTCTCGGGGTCGAACAACAGCCGGAAGGCATCAGGTGTCCGGATACTGATCGGAAAGTGGTTGTTGAGTGCCGCGCCGGCACCTGAGGCGGTGAGCTGTTCGTCGAACGACAGCACATGCATCGCCCCACCGCGGTAGGCCGACGCTAACGCTGGCTGATCGCCCGCCGGCTGGTCGACTGGCTGTCGCCACTCATCCATTCGCTCGCGCCAGTCGTTGGCCAGCGACCGGTCGGCAACCGTTTCGATCACGGCTTCGGCGTCGTCGACCAACTGATCGCTGGCGACGAGTGTCATCCATGAATGGTCGTAGAGTGTGTCGAGTGCGTCTCTGGATGGCCCATCGAGACAGCAGTCAGCAGCCAGCACGTCAGCATCAGCGACCACTCGCGTGGGGGTGGGTTTGGGTGGCTCCGGCGGCGTCGACTGCTCGTCGGTTCGTTTTGCTCGCCCTGCAGCACGGAGGTCGGCCAGGGCGGTTTGGATTTCGTCGGCGGTCACGTCGGGGGCGCGCTCGAAAACCAGCCCCCAGCTCATTCGTCGCCCAACAGCAGCGACCTGACTTCGTCGAGAGCGTCCTGTTCGATCAGCAGTGCCAACCGGTCGCCAGCTTCGACTGTCGTCGTCGGCAGCGGAATCGTCATCGGCTCGCGTTTTCGACCGTGGGCATACAGCCGTGCCGTATCGGGCAACTCGATCTCCGAAATCCGAGTGCCGACGACCGGCGAGGTTTCTTTGGGCGTTACAACTGTCAGCTGGAGGCGTTCGGTCAGATCACCGATGGCGTTGAGACTCCCACCCAACAGGGCGGTTTTCGCGCCGGCCGCGCCGAGTCGCTGGGGGTAGATTACCTCGTCGGCGTCGGTAACGTAGGTTTCGTACACCTCTGTGCTTACGTCCTCGCTGATCCGCAGGACGGTCCGACAGCCGTACTGTTTGCCGAGCAAACAGATCTGGTGGTTCACGTCGACGTCGCCCGTAATCGCTCCAAGGGCGTCGGCGGTCTCGATGCCTGCCTCTTTGAGGACCTCCTCGTCGGTGCCATCGCCTTCGATTACTTCGAGACCCTGTTCGCGAGCGCGTTCGACTTTGAGGTGATCGTTGTCGACGACCACCACGTCGTACCCCTCCTCGTCGAGTACGCGAGCGGTCCGCGAGCCGACCCGGCCGTAGCCAACGACAATGAGTTGCATACACACAGTACAACCGGCGAGCGCAAAAAGGTGTGTCCCCGCCAGGGCGTCCTCAGACCGTCGCCGGCTCGGCGGACGACTGGTTCAACAGCGTCGACAGCGTCTCGTTGACCCGCGACGGGTTCGGCACGGCACGAAACTCGATGTTGAGTGTGTCGCTGCCGGCGGTGTAGGCTGTCACGTCGCCGTATCCGAGGATTCGTTCGACCAGCGACTGGGAGAGTGTCGTATTCTGGATTCGCGCCAGGCGGATCTGGTCGACGTCAAGCGACAGAAAGCCGCGTTTGATGTACACCTCCGAGGAGGTGATCACATACTGCACGCGATACCATCGCAGCCCGACGACTCCCAGCACCGCGAGTGCGGCAGCCAGCGGCAGGAGGTGGACGACTGCTGGCAGCGTAAACACCGATCCGAGCAGCGACACCATTATTGCGCCGCCGATGGCGACGACGAACGCGGCGATGATCTGCGGGGCGATCGTAAACAGCGACGGTCGACCCGCCCATTCGATCGTGTCGCCGTCGCCAAGCGTGAGCCACTCTGCGGACTGGAGGCGGTCGGTCGAGGACATTCAGTGTCGACTGTCGGTGTGGCTGCTATTCGGTGTTTGTATCGGTCGGATTCAGTGACTGTATGACAACGGTGGGATTCGATGCCAGTCCGACAATTAGGGACGGGAGGCCGAAATCTCCCGGATCGCCCCGGCAAGCACGCCGACCGCGGTTCCGATATCTCTCTCGTCGACATCGAACGTCGGGGTATGGTGGCCGCCGGGATGGTCGGTGCCGACGCCGACGTAGGCGGCCAGCCCGCCTTGATTCTGAACGTGCTGCATGAGGAACGTGGCGTCCTCGCTGCCGCCGAGGCTGTCGCGCTCGACGACATCGTCGACGCCCGCCGTCCGACCGGCGATTTCGGCGACGATGTCGACCAGTTGCTGGTCGCTTTCGGCACTCGGGGCCTCGCCGAGCATCTCGATGTCGACCTCGCAGGCGTGCATCTCAGCCGCAGCGTCGATCACGCGCTGGGCGTTGTCCCACATATACGACATGAGCGGGGTGGTCTCGCCGCGGACCTCGCCTTTAATAAAGGCATGTTCGGGGATGATGTTGTCCGCGGTGCCGCCGCCGACACGGCCGGCGTTGACGCGGGTCGCGCCGTCGGCGTGCCGTGGGATGCCGTAGAGGTTCTGGACGGCCGCCGCCATCGCCTGAACCGCGTTCGCTCCGTCCTCGGGTCGAGCCCCGGCATGGGCTGATTCACCTTCGAACGCGGCGCGGAACTGTGTAACCGCCAGAAAGTCGTCGATGCCGGCGACCACCTGGCCGGAGGGATGGTCGAGCCCGATGTGGAGTGCGAGCAGATAGTCGACGTCGTCGATGATCCCAGATTCGGCGATCGGTTTGGCTCCTGAAATCTGTTCTTCGCTGGGCTGGAAGATGAGCTTGAACGTCCCTGAAAAGTCGCTGTCAATGATTGCGTCGAGTACGCCCAGCCCAATCGTCGCGTGGGCGTCGTGGCCGCAGGCGTGCATGTAGCCCTCGGTTTCCGACCGGAACCCCTCGACTGCGGGGTGGTGGTCCGGCTCGTCGGCTTCGGTGATCGGCAGCGCGTCGATGTCGACGCGGAGGGCGACCGTCGGCCCCTCGCCGCGCTCGAAGACGGCGACCGCGCCGGTAAAGCCCTCCCTAATCTCGTCGAGAATCGTTTCGTCGGCTCCAGCTTCGCGGGCGCGGTCGGCCCATTCGGTTCGGGTGGCTTCGTCGGGGAGGTTCAACCGTTGGTCGGCGGCGTGGATTTCAGGGCCGTACTGGATGTCGACCGCTCGGTCGCCGAGCTCGTCGAGCAGGCGGGCGGTGGTATAAAACTCACACCACGCGGGCTCGGGATGGCGGTGAAGCTCCCGCCGAAGCGCGCGGAGTTCGTCGTCGAGTGGGGCGGCTGAATCGCTCATAGCCAACCCAGACGCTGTGAGAAAATAAAGCTATAATGACTGGCTTCGCCGGTAGCCGTCGGGCGTGTTCAGTTCTGGTTGTGGCCGAGCGGCTTTTTCTGTTCGACCTCGATTTCGACGTGGACGGAGTCGGGGAACTCCTGATGGCCGACCTCGCGGGCGATGTGGTCTGCGCCGTGGATGTCGACTCGGCGTTCGTAGACCGCATACTCCCATCCCGAGAACGTCTGGCCGGGTTGGAGCGTGCGATACTGCGGGACACGAAGCTGTTCGACCGGCGAGGTGTGTGGGCCCTTACACTGGCCGCCTTTGCGTTCGACCATCCGTTTCAGCGAGTCGACGGTGTCTTCGAGCACGGCCCGGTCGCCCGACTGGAAGGTGAGTTTGGTGACGAAGGTCATCAGTCTACAACCCCGTGCGGCCGCGAACACCAAAAACGCATCTACCGCTGGCCGGCGTGCCAGTAACTCCCACGAGCAGCCGGTCGACCTGCCAGTAGTCTCCAACTACGCCGGCGTAGCCACTGACTACCTGCCGTGAGGCCGCGTCGCCACCCAGTACCCACGGCAGTCGACTGGTATGGCCTCCGACACCCTCTTAACATGTGGTCGCATACCGGTTGCTAATGACGGTAGAGGCGACAAGCGCTGGCGCAATCCTCTTCCGCGACACCCGCGGCCGACGGGAGTATTTGCTCCTCAAAAGCCGTCCGGGGGACTGGGAGTTCCCCAAAGGCGGGGTCGAACAGGATGAGGAGCTCCAGCAAACCGCAATCAGAGAAGTAACGGAGGAAGCCGGCATCGAGGAGTTCAGACTCATCAACGGCTTCCGCGAAGAGTACGACTACGTCTTTCAGGCCAACGGCAAGACGATCCACAAAACAGTCCACCTGTTTATCGCCCACTCGTTCGAGGCGAGCGCCGAACTCTCGAAAGAACACCGTGACCTGCAGTGGCGCGACTACGAGCAGGCGCTCAACACGATCACCCAAGACGGCCCCCGCGAGATCCTCGAAGAGGCCCACGAGTTCTTAGGCGAGCTCAAAGACGAAGAGGGCGAGTACATTTAGGGCGTGGCGGCTTCGGAGTTCATCTACGAACTGCAGGTCTGTCGGTGGGCCGAACTCGCCTGGCGACCCGACGAGCCAGCCGCACGGCCACACATCGTCGCCCGCCAGCTCGGCACCAAACAGCGACGCTGGGATACGGTCATCGTCGAAGTCGACCCTCAGGCTCTCGAGGCCCGCCACCAGTTCGGCGAGCGCGAACTTGATTCTGACCTGCTTCATATTGTCCGCAATGCGCCCGCTGAGTGGAGTTATTATCGCGATGCACTGCCACATCCGGGCTACCCGTGGCGCTATGTCCGAGAAGCGATCCACCGCGCAGAGGCCCGCGGCGCGGTTGCGACGCGAAAAAACGGCAACCGAATCGAGATAAAACGAATTGCGCCGTATCCCGACTGGGTCGACCGTCTAATCGCCATCGAGAACAAACCGGATCTGGATGCGAGCGCGGCCCGCCAGCTGGCCGACCAGCTCGACCACGACGTCGAGACCGCGCTGGCCGACGAGATCTGGGTCGCAACCCAACGGACTGGTCGACGGGTCGAACCTGCCCTGCTTGAGTCGCTGCCGGTCGAAGCCGGCATTCTAACAACCGACTTTGCAGGCGGTGTCGACGCCGATTCGGCCAGCGTCGAGTGGTATCCAAGCCGCCTTTCGCCGGGTAAGACGGAGGACCGAAACGACCGCCGACTCGAACTCGCCGAGCGCGCCTACGGCCGCGGCTGGCGGAGTTACCACGAGACGATGCGGCCCGACTGCCGGTTTTTCGAACTGCGACGGACGGGTCGGGGGCTGTTACCCTGGTGTACCGCCAAGGAGTGCCACCAGTCGTCGACAGTCTGTGCGGGCTCCTGTGAGGAGTTCCAGCCCGAGCCGCCCAGTTGGCGGACCCGCGGGTGGCCGATCGAGGGCGGGCCGGGTCAGAGTATCAAACGGCTACTGGCAGACCGAGCCGTTCGAGAGAACAGAGAGTCGACAGTAGCCACCGAGTACGACGAATAACCGCCGGCTACTCGTCGGTCGTCTCGACGTCGACCGCGTCTCGCTCGACAC
>CAZOOU010000060.1:0-7242 GCA_964581495.1 uncultured Haloferacaceae archaeon | reverse complement strand
CGAGCGACGATCAGATTCGGATGACGACGACGCTCGATCGGACTCCCGAGCGGACCGGCGAGATTACGGCGACGGTGTCGTTTCAGTTGTCCAGTCGGGTGACTGAGCTGACGGCTCGGCTTCCCGAGGGAGCGACAGTTACGTCGACGAACGGCTTTTCGCGGGAAACCGAGCGTGAGTACGCGTGGGATGAACGAACCGACGGCCCGACAGTCACCTATCGTATCGAGGCCGACAGATTGGTCGATGCCGACGGGCCGCTGGCCGAAGACGGCCGATATCTGTTTGCCGACACCGACGACTGGGCACTCGTTCGGATTCCCTCGACCGGCGCGAGCTGGACCAGGACCGGCTCGGAAAGCGATGATCTGGCGTTCATCCGTGAGACGGCGATCGACGGGCCCGGGGCCGCAGGTGATCGAATGGCGTTTCTCGGCGACCATCGCATCGAAACCCACACCGCCCACGGCCAGACGTTCCGGCTTGTCGTTCCCGACGCAGCCGACGTAGCGACACCGGTCGCCGAGATTTTCGACTCGCTGTCGCACGCCTCGAACGCGCTTCGGGTCGGCAGTAGAGACGAGGAGGTGTTCATTGTCGCCGCACCGACCGACAACGTCGACTGGGCCGTCCGGGGCCTGCAGACCGGCCAGTCGGATATGTGGGTTCAGGATACCGAACCGCTGGATACGCCGCTCAACGTCTGGGTCCACGAGTACGTCCACACCAGACAGGCGTTCGAGCCGACCGCCGAAACCGAGTGGTTCATCGAGGGTGGTGCCACCTACTACGCCGCGCTGTTGACGCTCGAACAGAACCGCATCGAGTTCGAGGCGTTCCAACAGTTCCTTCGACGGGGAGAATCCGAACCCCAGTCGACGGCCGTGTTGAGTGAGCCTGACAGCTGGCAGGCAGATGCCGACTACGAGAAAGGCGCGCTGGTCGCCGGCGAACTCGACCGCCAGATCCGCCTCACAACGGACAGCAGATCGAGTCTCGAAGCGGTGTTCCGCTCGCTCAACCAGCATGACGGTGAGCTGTCGGGGGCTGCGTTCGACCGCTATATCACACAGGCCGCAACCACCGAAGTAGGTGGGACCGCAACGAGATATACGACCACTGACGCGACGCCGCGCATGTGGTCCAGCGACCAACACGCCACGGCGTTCGGCCAGGCTCCAGCCCGGTTTAGCTTCGAACTCGCCGACGACGAGCCACTCATCGTAACCGCGCCCAACGGCTCGACTCGGGCGATCGAAACGGTCTCTCGGCTGTCGGTTGGCGACAGCCTCACCGTCCGGCTGACAGCCCGCAACATTGGCGACACCGTCGGAAGCTACCAGCTCCCGTTCGCGGTTGGCAACGAGACGTCGACCCAGCGCGGCCAACTCACCGCTGGCGAGACCAGAACCCACGAGTTTACTCACACGTTCGACGAGCCAGGAATCTACACCATCGCCGCGGGCGACGAACGAATCGAACTCACAGTCGAGCCAGCCAGCACCGAAAGCCAGCCGCCGGTCGACGTCGAAGTCCCCGGGTTCGGCCTTCCAGCTGCGGTAGTGGCGCTGCTGGTCAGCATGGTCGCACTGCGTCGACGTAGCGGTCGTCCCTGAGGATTAAAACGGAGACTCGGGGCCCTCTTCGGGCGGGGACTCCGCTTCGAGATCGCCGTCCCACTCGGTGAGCCCACCGTGCATACTCTCGATTCGGGCGGACTGGGTGCCCTCATAGGAGGCGATCAGCCGGGCGGCCTGCACGCTGGCTTGGCCGTGCGGACAGACCGTCACGATGTGGTCGGCGTCTTCGAGCGTCTCGATCGTCTCCGGGAGCCGGTCGAACGGAATGTTCTGGCTGCCGGGGATGTGACCGCGGCGAAACGCTGCCGGCCGACGGATGTCGACGATCCGTGGTGGGGTGGCGGACTCACAGAGCTCTTCGACCGCCTCGGGACTGATTTCGGCGTCCATATCCCGCACAAACAGACGGGCCCAAATAAGTCACTCGTCAGCGAAACCGGTGTGTCGAACGGGGCAGTACCGCACAGCAGACTGTTTGGTTCAGTAGACAATAGACAGAATAGTTATACAACTGCGCGGTGTAGCTCCGCGTGGTCCCCAATGTACGACAACATCCTGTATCCCACGGACGGAAGCAACGGCGCGAGTGCCGCACTAGAGCACGCACGCGAGCTCGCAACACGGTACGACGCGACCCTCCACGTGCTGTTTGTGGTCGACGAAGAACATGTCGAAACAGGAATGGTTCCTCGAACGGAGGGCGTCGAGCGCGGCCGTGTCACCGGCATGATGAAACGCGACGAAGAGACCGCCGGTGAGGGCAGCATGTCCAGAAACGAAGACCTCGCCGAAAAGCTCGAACGACGCGGCGTGCAGTTGACGAACGAAGTCGCCGGCATACTCGCCGAAGAAGGCTGTGAAACCAAGCCAGTCGTCAGAGAAGGCGACCCCGCGCAGGTAATCACGGAGTACGCCGAAAACAACGAAATCGACCTCATCACCATAGGCACGCACGGCCGACGCGGGATCAAACGCCGACTGATCGGCAGTGTGACCGAAAACGTCGTTCGAACCTCGAACGTGCCGGTGATGACGGTCAGACTCGACGGAGCGGCACCCCAGACGTGAGCCGCTCGCAGTGCAATTCGCCTTTCCCGCCATTGGTTTTATATAATGTTCATTCGTATCTGAACATAGGTGATGCCAATGTACAAGAATATTCTGTACCCCACCGATGGGAGCCAAGAGTCGGAAGCCGTTCTTAACCACGTCCGGGACCTCGCAGAGACGTACGACGCCCGGGTGCACATCCTGTTTGTCGTCGACTCGAAACACAGCAACTCCTCGATGACGCTCCAGCGCGACGAGGAGGGCAAATGGAAAACGGGGATGGTCAGCCGTGGCAAAGGCGAAGACAAGGGTGGAATGTCCTCGGATAAAGTCGACGTCCTGGAGGTCCTCCAGCGAGAGGGCGAAGCACTCACCCAAGAGATCGCCACCGAACTCCACGATGAAGGGTATAAAACAGCGACCGCCTGCAAGCGGGGGAAACCGTATCAGGTAATCACCTCCTACGCCGAAGACAACGACATCGATCTGATCGCCATGGGCACTCACGGCCGCAGCGGTGTGAGCCGACAGCTCATCGGCAGCGTTACTGAAAAGGTGATCAGAACCTCCGCGACACCGGTGTTGACCGCACGACTCGACGAGTAGAACGACCTACAGTGCTCCCTCGTTTTTTGCGAGCAACAGACCTTCGACAGTGGCATCGTTCGTCGGCTGGCTACGGGCGACCCCGAGCGCATCGTCGACGGGAACCGTCTTCGGAACCAGAAACTCGTTCGAATCGAGATTCCGGTCGACGGGGTCGAGTTCTTCGGCGAGGACGATGCCACGACGATGTCGAAGCACGCCGGTCGAACACCAAAACTCTTCGAGGAGCGTTGTCGTCTCGGGCTGGAAGCCGGTTTCTTCGGCGAGTTCGCGCTCGGCAGCCGTACAGAAGTCCTCGCCGGGTTCGACGATTCCGGCCGGCAGTTCGAGCTGTGTTTCTCGGATCGCGGGTCGATACTGCTCGACGAACAGCACCTGCTGGTCGGTGACGCCGACGATCACTGTCGCTGGCGGCAGTTCGGCCCAGTAGTAGCGTTTGGTCGAGCCGTCGGGCTGTTCGACCAGATCGTAGCCGCCGGTGTACCAGCCGGTTTCGTACTCGATGGTCGACTCGATCACCGGCCACTCCGGATCAGCGAGCTCGGCCAGCGAGTGGCGATCCATCATTGGTCCTCCGGTTCGTTGACGATCTCGACGCTGTACCGATCACCGTCGAGGTCGATAATGACGCGCTCGCCGTCATCTCTGGCTGCATCGGGTTCTAGCTGTTGGAGACTATCGAGTTCGTTGAACGGCGAGTGGGTAAAGGCGTCCTTAAATCCGCCAACTGCGCGTTGATACCCCGCCGAGCGGCCGTCATCCGACTCGAGAGCGGCTGTGAGATACGGATACCGTTGCTCGCTGAGCTCCTCGACGTCGACGGCGACGCCATCGTCGTCGGTGTCAGTTGCTTCGAGATAGTAGTAGTCACCGGAACCGAGATAGCTGGGGAGCGCGCCCAACGCCAACAACAGCACGACAACCAGCCCGACGGCGATCAGCGCGTTCCGCATCAGTGGTCGCATACCGGCCGTTGGAACCCCGTCGCCATACGGATTTCGACCCTACCGACCGGTTTATTCGAGCTGCGGCCCTTCGACACCCATGGAGTTCGGCTTCGAGCTGTCGCTTTGTAGCTGGTTGGAAACCACCACCGACTGGATCGTCGCCCGCCAGCTCGGCGGGGCGGTCGCGACCCCCGGCAGCCGAATCGTCGACATCTGTGGCGTCCGCCCGGGCAGCGAGTTCGATGCCAGAACCCGAATCACCAGCGAGTCGATTCCCTCGCTGGCAATCGAAAGCGACGTTGGGGCCGGCGAAGCCGTCGACTGGCGCACCGCCTTCGACTGTTCGGCCGACCACGCCCGAAGCGTGATCGACCGCGCGGTCGACTGCGGGTTTTTCGCGGTCGACCGTCGCAAGGGTCGACGCGTTGTGCGCCAGACCACACGCTATCCCGACTGGATCGGTGGACTCGTCGGCATCGAAAACAAGCCGGATCTCGGCACACCCGGTGACCTCCAGCGGCAGCTCCGACTCGACGTCTCGCTGGGGCTGTTCGATACGGTGATTTTGGCGACCGAAAGCTACGTCACCGAGGCACATCTGAACCGAATTCCCGACGCGGTCGGCGTCTGGCGGTTCGACCCCGAAACAGCCGACCGAACCGTGATTCGAGAACCCACAGCACTGACGGTCGACGAGATGGGCGTCGAACCCCAGACAGCCAAGCCACTCCAGACGGACGTGGCGTTCGTGACTCCGAGCGACAAAGCGACCAAACGCCGCCGGATCGCCGAACGCGCCTACGGCAAGGGGTGGCGAACCTACGAGTTTCCGGACTGTCGACACATCGAAGCGACAACTGATGGGCGGCCATACTGTTCGTGGTTCGACCGGGTTGTCAACCCCGGAGTCGAGTGTGGCGTCGACTGCGAGGGGTTCGCCGCTGGTGAGCCGCCACTCGTCGACCGCAAAGAGTTGCGCGACAGCCGGAGTCCGTGGGTTGCCGAGCCAGCCGGCACACAGCGCGCCCAAAGCGGGCTCGATCAGTTCGGCGGCGACGGTTAGTCGTCGGGTTCGACGAGTTCGTCGATGCCGCCGGCCTCATACTGTAACTCGACGGGGTGGGTGGTGTGGCGAGCGTGGGTTTCGGCCCAGCGTCTGGCCGGTCGCTCGTCGAGATACGCTTCGGAATCGGGACACTGCTGGCAGTCGACAACCCACGGCGAGATATCGTCGGGAAAATGACCGGTGTGGCGTTTGTGATCCAGGGCGAACTGCTCGAAGGCCTGATTGCCGGCGTACAGCGTTTCGAGTTCGTAAGTTAACTCCCAAGACGAGTCACACCGCGAGCAGCTAATAATCGGCGTGTCGTCGACTGGCTCGCCGGTCGTCGGAAGCTGGTCGGTGTCGTCGGGCGAGGTGGGCACATCTGTCGGTACCAACGCCGCACGTATGTATCTATCCACCACCCAGCTCACACGCAGCCGGGGAACTCCTCGCCCTGAATGTAAACAGAATCGACCCATGGCTCGAGTTCGTCGACGGGCTTGGCAAACCGCGAGCGCGAATCCATATACGACATAATCAGCGCGCGCCGCCACTGGTCGGTGGAGTTAGGCGCGGTATAATGTGGCGTTAGGCAGTGAGTAAACAGCACGTCGCCGGCGTCCATCGGGAGTTCGACGAGGTCGTCCTCGTCGTATTTGGTGTCGTTGATGACGATATCGGTGTCGTACTCGACGGCCTCGTGGTTCAAGATGCCGTCTTTGTGCGCGCCGGGAATAACAGTCATACAGCCGTTTTCGGGCGTCGCGTCGTCGAGAGCGATCCAGGTCGTGAGATGGTCCATCGGTTGGATCGGGTAGTAGGCGGCGTCCTGGTGGAGTCCCTTCTCGCTGCCGACGCTCGGCGGTTTGAACATCGCCGCGCTCCGCAGGAGTTTGAGGTTCGGCCCCAAGAGCTGTTCGGCAACCGAAGTGATGGTGTCGTGGTGGGCGATGTCGTTGAATACGTCGTCCTCGTCGACCATCCCCAGGCCTTCGAACTTCCGGACGGCGTCGCCCGCCTCGTCGACGTCCAGTTCGCCGCGTTCGACGCGGGGTTCGAGTTGGCTGGTGAACGTTTGGGGCTCGCGGTCGCCGTGGGTGTACGCTCTGAGTCGGGCGGTGACACGCTCGATCGTCTCAGCCGAGAGGGCGTCCTCGACAACGAGATAGCCCTCGGTTTGGTACTGCTCGAACTGCGAGTCGGTAAGCTGCATGGGGAACAGTCGGTGGTATCGACAACTAATAGTTTGGATTTCGGTGCCGGCGAGCACAGAGGTAGCCCGGCGCTATGTCGACTCTATCTTGCCACAACACCTGTTGGCACGTCCGTGGACTGCGGTACTGCGATGGCAATCCAACAGCTCCAACAGCAAGACAGCGAGATGAGCGAGTGTATCGACAACTGCTCGGAGGCCGCCCAGGCCGCCGAAGTGTGTGCCGACGCCTGCATTGAGGAAGGCAGCGAGGAGATGGCACAGTGTATCCGGCTCTGTCGTGACGTGGCTGATCTGACGTCGATGCACGCCAGATTCATGTCGCGGGGGTCGGCGTTCCACGCCGAGTTGGCTGCGGTCTGTGTCGACGCCTGCGAAGCCTGCCGCGATGAGTGCGAGCAGTTCGAGATGGCCGAGTGTCAGACCTGCGTCGAGGTGCTGGAACCCTGTATCGAAAGCTGTCGGTCGATGGCCGCGTAGGGACCGCCTGCGGCGGCCGTAGTAGCCGACTAACAATTACCCCGCAAGCGGTTTGCTGAGGTACGCGACGGTAGTGTAGTAGAATCACGCGACCGTTCCACGGTCGTAACGCAGTGTGCAACTCCTGCCCGTCGCATCCATCTTCGATTCGATCTTCTGGTGTGGACTACCAGCGCAGTGACACGGACACACGTTGTGAAAGACAGTTCACTCGAAATGAAACGATTGCGGAGACTCACGTCTCAGCGAGCAACGTTCGGTAAGAATTGGCTGGGGAGGTCGCGCCGTTTTAGTGATGGGTCGACACGGATTTGAACCGCG
>CAZOOU010000059.1:0-7354 GCA_964581495.1 uncultured Haloferacaceae archaeon | reverse complement strand
GAGTTTATCAACGAAAACGGGACGGCAACCGACATCTTCGGCGACCTCCGGGAGGACGTCAAATCCCTCTCCAAGGAGGTCGACGAGATCAGCGTCGAACTCGACTCGGCGGCCGGCGAGCGCGCCGATCTGAGCGCGGATCTGGCAAGCGTCCGGACGGGGCTCAACGATGTCGAACGCGAGGTCGAGGCGTTCGACGACCGTGTCGAGACCGCCGAAACCGACGTCGACGAACTCGGCGAGCGCGTCGAGACCGCCGAGACCACCGCCGACGATGCCGCCGATCAGGTCGACAAACTCGACACCAGCGTCTCGAAACTCTCCAGAGACGTCGACAGCGCGACCGACACGGCCGACAGCGCCGAAGCCGACGCCGAAAAAGCCCTCTCGACCGCAGCCAGCGCGGAGTCGGTCGCCGAGGAGACCGCCGACGCCGTCGAGGATCTGGATACGGATCTCGATCATGCCTTCGACAACATCAGCGATATCGGCGAGTCGGTCGACGCGCTCGATGCACAGCTCGGTGAGGTGGATTCGGATCTCGGCGACGTCGACGACGAGCTCGGAGCGATCAGCGAGGAGTTGGACTCGCTCGACGATACGATTCGGTCGGCCAAACGCCGGCTCCGCTCGGAGATCGACGAACTCAGCGACCGACTCGACGAACTCGATGAGCTCGATTCGAAAGCCGACGCTGGCGATCTCGACGCCGTGGGCGACCGCGTCGAGGAGATCGAAGCCGAAATCGACGCCCTCCAGCAGTTCCGCAACCAGCTCAGCAGTGCGTTCGGCGGCGTCGGCGGCGACATCGACGACTGAGCGGCCCGTTCGAAACGATTCGTTTTTCGACCACGTATGCGGCGTGCCAGCGGCTGCCGTAGCCCACCGAAAGCGGAATCTGTTTACGAGCCCCCGTCGACCTGCCGGTAATGAGCCAAACGGTTCCGGTCGCCGTGCCCAGAAAGGGTCGACCGCTCGAAGCGGTGCTCGAACGCCTCGCGGCGGTCGCCGACTGCGAGGAGTTGGCCGACAGTGTAAGTTCGACCCTGCGCTACGAAAAAGCGATCACGAAAGGCAGCACCGAGCCGGACCATGGCCCCTACGAACGACTCGCCGACTACAGCGACCCGGCCGACCCGTTTGCCCCCGAATACACCCTCCTGCGGGACAGCCGTGATGGGTTTCCACGCCGGGTCGTCTTCGACAGTGCGACCGTCGACCTCGGCGAGACGAAGCTCCAACTCATCGGCCGCGAGGAGCCGTTTCGCGCGCTGCGGACCCACGAGTTCGCGCTCGGCTTCGACAGTGCGGATCTCGTCTTGGAGGAGGTCGTCGAACTCCAGGCCGCCGGGCTGGGATCGCTGGCCGAGATCAACCGCCGGATCAACCCGAAAGACACCGACGTGCGGGTTGTCACCGGACTGGGCGACACCGTGTATCACACGCTGATGGCAACGCCCGAACTGCTCGATGGGGCGGCGTTGGACCGCCAGTTCGTCGCGCAGTACACCGGATCGCTCTGTATTTCGCCCCGCTACGAGCGACTCGTCGAGGCTGTTCTCGGCACCGAAACAACCGACGGCGTCGAGTTCGTCTATCCGGGCGAGGAGGCCGAAGAGGAGGCTGCCATCGCCGACAACGGACTCGGGGTGTATCTCACGCTCACAGGGTCGACAGCCCGCGAGCACGGCCTCGTGCTCGGCGAGCATCTGTTCCCCAGCGAGACGGTGCTGATGGAAAACGAATCGGAGGGCGACGAGACGGTCGACCAGATCAAAACGCTGCTGAGCGAGACAGTCGTCGAGACCGAACTCAGCGTCACGTAACGTTCTGTTACAGAGTTGCAACGTCGAGATACTCGTCCCAGACCGGCTCGCGAGCAGGGACGACGATCTGTGTCTGTCGTTCGATCTCGTCGTCGACCGGTGGCTGGTCCGGAATCGATGCCAGTGGGCCGCGACCGGCCGCGACCAACACCATCGCATCGATGATGTCGTCGCGGGCGACCTGGTTATAATAGTAGTCGTCACAGGCCGACCTGTAGCAGTCCTCCCAGTCGGCGAGTTCGTCCGCAAGGACGGCAAACCGAGCAGCACGCCCCGTCTGGCCCGATTTCGAGTGTGCAATGGGGTAGCCGTCGTTGAGCGCGGCGAAACAGCACTCGGGGTGGCTCTCGTAGACGTCGACTGCCGGAGTGTGCTCCTGTAGGTATGCGTCCATTTCGGCGATTTTGTCGGTGATGTTCCAGGCCTGCTGTGAGATGCCGCTGTCGAGTTGCTCGCGCTGCAGTTCGGTTGCCCGCTCGTAGCTCGCGTCGTCGGTGTGTTCTCGCCGGTAGTCGACGACCCCCCGAGACGGAGCCGGAAAAACGGAGACGCCACGAAGCCCCAGTTGTTCTCGGGCCTCTGTGTCGCAGTCCCGCGGGCCGTCGTTGGTCAGCCCAATCGGGATGTCGACGAGCATGCGGTCGGCCGCAGCGTGGTCGGCAAAGACCGCTTCGAGCGTGTCGTACCGTTCGTGTGCAAGCGGCTCGTCGACTCCATTCCAGACGGCAAACCAGCCGCCGGCACAGCCATCCAGACCGACGACCCGACCGGCCGGCTCGCCGTCGAGTCGGGCGGCGTCAGTCATCGCGGTGCCCCACAGCCACAGCAGACAGTTCCAGTGACATCGGTGATACGTACTGACACCAGTATCCGCGAACGGATATATAAGGGGAAACCGAATAGACGACCGTGACGACCAGAGACGGACCACCAGACGCCTTCGGCTCGCCGTACCGCCTGCTGTCGACGGCGGTCACCCCCCGGCCGATCGGCTGGATCAGCACGACAAGCGAGACGGGCGTCGACAACCTCGCGCCGTACAGCTTTTTCAACGCGGTGGCGACTGACCCACCGGTCGTGATGTTCGCGCCCGTGGGGACGCCCGAGCTCAAAGACACCCCACGAAACGTCCGGTCGAGCGAGCAGTTCGTGGTGAACATCGTGACCCGCGAGCTACTCGAAGCGATGAACGCCACAAGCGCGACGCTGCCGGCCGACGAAAGCGAGTTCGATCATGCAGACATCGAGCGCGCCGACTCGGTCACTGTCGACCCTCCCCGCGTCAGCGCCGCCAAAGCTGCGTTTGAATGCGAGCTGTACGACTGGCTCGAAATCGGCCGCAGCGTCCTAATTCTCGGCGAGGTCGTCCACGCCCACGTCGACGACTCGCTTTTGACCGACGGCAACATCGACATTGAAAAGCTCCAGACGGTGGGTCGACTGGCTGGCAACCAGTATGCGACAACCGACAGCCGGCTATCCGTCGAGCGGCCGGACTGAAGCAACCAGCAAGCGGAAATACAACCGGCAGCTCAGGCGGACCGCGGCGGCGGCACGAGATACACGTTGTTTTCGGAGTTGACGACCACGTCTTCGGAGACACTACCGAGCAGGAGCCGACGGAGCCGGCTGCGACCCCGCGAGCCCAACAGGATCGTACTCGGGTTGTGGGCGGCTTCGGCGGCCAGAATCTCGTCGGCCGGATCGCCGCGGCGGACCTCGGTGCGCGTGTCCAGATCGTATTCGGCCAGTTCGTCGGCCAGTCGGTCCAACTCGGCGGCCGGATCGTCGACGCCGGTGTCGTCTTTCGGCGACTCGACGTGGACGAGCGTGACCTCTTTGGTGGCGTGATGCAGATAGTCGAGCGCCTCGAAGGCGCGCTCGGCGTTTTTCGAGAAGTCGGTGGCGTACAGCGTTCGCTTAAACAGGTGTCGACGAACGGTGTCGGGGTCGTCGACGCCGCGTTCGATCCGGTCGACCAACAGCGGGACGACCGTCGTCCGCGAGAGGTTGCGCGCGGTCGAGCCGATTACCCGGTTTTCGAGCGGGCTTTTGCCGCGGGAGCCGACGAGCACCAGATCAGCCCCCACCGCATCGGCAATGCCGTTGATCCGGCGGTGGGGCGTCCCGCGGACGACGTGTATCTCGACGTCGAAGCCCGCGGCCTCGATCGTCGATCGATACTGCCGGAGCACGCGCTTGCGGCGTTTCTCGAAGTCGATACCCGGCATTCCCGAATGGACGTTCGAGGGCACGACCGTCACCAGATGGATCCGGTCGACGCCGATCCGCCCCAGACAGCCCAACCCCGTCTCGGAGGTGACCATCGTCTCGCTGGCGTCCGACAGATCGGTGGCGATGATTGCGGATTTGCCGCTCATCGGTCGACTGCTCCGCACACCGACCGTGAGCGGTCCGTGTTCAGATAGCTATTGCACATATCAAACAATATTGTGCAGTGGCTATTAAGCCTCCCGGTCACCTGAGTTGGTGTCGACAGTCGGTTGTACAGGCCATATCGGCTTTTGTCCCGATATTTGCGGATTGAGGATGCGACGACGAGAATCATTGGATAACGTATGGATGGCTATCCGTGGTATACGGGAATATAGTATTGTGCGATTATCCCCAAACTGTTATACGCTATCGGCGGGTAGAGACTGGCAAGGAACAGATGTACTCCACAGCACACGAACGAACGGGTGGGTGGCCGTGAGCGGAACCGAGCTGTTGGCCGGGGTTTCGCCGACAGTCCAAGCGATAGCGGTGATCGCAATCGTGCTCGTCGAGGCCGTGATACTGTACGGCGGCTATGGACTCGTTGAGGATGCCGTCGCGCCGACCGTCTTCCGCCGCCTGCGACGGACACAATGATCGATTTCCTTGGGTTGGGCCCCGAGTTGTTCGGGCTGTTCGTCGTCTTCGGCTTCATGGTCGGGGTGTTTTTCGGCTTTTTCGGCATGGGCGGGGCGTTTTTAGTCACCCCCACGCTGTTGATTCTCGGCTACCCCGCACCGGTCGCCATCGGCAGCACAATGGCGTTCGTGTTCGGAACCGCGGTGATCGCCACGCTGAAACACTCGGATGCCGGCCAGGTCGACTACCGACTCGGGTTGCTGATGTTCGTCGGCATCACCGTCGGCATCGAACTCGGGAGTCGACTGGTGTTCGGCCTCGAAGTGCTCGGCATCGCCAATCTGGTCGTCAGCATCGCCTACGTCCTGCTGTTGGCGGCTATCGGACTGCTGTTTACCAAAAGCGCGCTGAACAACGACAGCGATGACAGCGACGACGCCGAAGATGTCGACGAGTCGCCGGAAGACGACGACATCCCCGAAATCGCCAAAAAAATCAAATCCTACAACATCCCGCCGATGATGCGGCTGGCCGACGGCTCGACCGCTTCGTTGTGGACGATTTCGGGCGTCGGCGGCGGCGTCGGTCTCGTCTCTGGATTTTTAGGCGTCGGCGGTGGGTTCGTCCGCATGCCGGCGATCTACTACGTGATCGGCACGCCGCTGGCGATTGCGGTCGGCACGAGCCTGCTCGGCGGGCTGATGTCCGGCGCGATCGGCGCGTTCACCTATGGCCGAGCGGGCGTGATTGATTTGGGCATCGTCACTGCCCTGTTGCTTGGCAGCGCACTGGGCGCACGGATCGGCTCCAGTGCGACCGCCTACGTCGACGAAGCCGACGTGACGATCTACTTCGGCGTCATGCTGTTGGTCGCCAGCCTCGCCGTCGGACTCAGCGAACTGGCCGACTGGCTGGGCCAGCCGCTGTTCGACCGGGTGAGCGTTGTGTTGTTGCTTGGGTCGGCGCTGTTGGTTTGTACGATGATTCTCTACCACGGTGCCAAAGCCGTCCGGCAGACCACCGCCGGCAGCCCAATCAGCGAGTAGGCCGCTACCAACTCTGATAGTTGTGGCCGTGTCTTTTAGTACTCATAGCCGACAGTCTGGGTATGATACGGGTCTCGGGCCTCCGGAAGACCTACGGGGATTTTGCGGCCGTCGTCGACAGCACCGTTGAGATCGAAACGGGCGAGATCTTCGGCGTCGTCGGCCCCAACGGCGCGGGCAAAACCACCACGCTCAAAATGATCTCGGGGCTGATCGAACCCACCGCCGGCAGCGCGGAGGTCGCGGGCTTCGACGCCCAGGATCCCGAAATGCGTCACAAACTCGGCTTTCTGCCCGAAGAGTCGCCCCTCTATGAGGATATGACGCCGCGGTCGTATCTCCACTTTTTTGGGGACCTCTACGACGTGCCACGAGGTGTGGCCGACAGGCGGATCGCCGACACTCTCGACCGACTTGATCTCGAATACCGCGATCGCCGCATCGGCGATATGTCGAAGGGAATGAAACGTAAAGTCGCCATCGCCCGCTCGCTGATCAACGATCCTGACGTCCTGATCTACGACGAGCCCGCCAGTGGTCTCGATCCTCTCACCACGAACTCGGTGCTCGAATTTACGCGGGAACTCCGGGCCGACGACAAAACGGTGATTTTCAGCGCGCACAACCTCTACCACGTCGAGAGCGTCTGCGACCGGATCATCATCATGAACGAGGGCCGCATTATCGCCCGCGGAACGGTCGACGAGATCCGCGCCGAGTACGGCGAGACCACCTACCGCGTCTACACCGATATCGAACTCCCCGAGACCGAGGCGACGAGCGACGGCCGCCAGTGTGCAGTTGTCGACTCGATGGCTGCGGTCGAATCTCTCCAGGACGCCGCCGAGGCCGCCGGCGGGTCAGTCGTCGACATCCGAACCGACGAGCCAAGTCTGGAGGATCTATTCTTGGATCTGACGGGTCGACAGATGGCCAGCCCGCGGACCGCTGCCGCGACCGATCCGTCGACTACGGGCGACTCACGTGCTACCGAGGAGCCGGCCGCCACCGAGCCAGCGAGCCCACCGGAGGAGCCACGGTGAAACTGCGAACACACCTCCGCCGCATCTGGCGGATCGCCCGCTGGGAAGTGAGCCTGGGCTCGACGAGCCTTGATCGCCGAACGCTGATGGCCGGTGTCGTCCTGCTGTTGTTCGCCGGCGGGCTCGTCGGGGCGGGACTGGCTGTCGGCGTTGGCGGGCTCTCGCCGACTCAAGACATCTACCGGGTCGGTATCGACGCCGACAGCCCCTACTACGATGTCGTCGACAACCACGCCGCACTCTCGCCGCAGCCGGCCGACCACGAGCAACTCGAAAACGGCGAGCTTGAGCTGCTGGTTACTGACACCGCCGGCGGCACGTTTGAACTAAACGGCGAGGATGGCGACGGCGAGATCGAACTCACCCCGACGCAGTCGACGCTGACCGTGTTCCATACGCCGACTGAGAAGGGAACCGCCGCGGTTACCACCTTCCGGGTGGCGGTCGAACGCTACAACGACCGGCTGATGGCGCTCGAAGAAAATCGGACGGCGGCCTATCCCGTAACGGTCCAGCTCCAGTACCGCAGTCAGGACCAACTCGTCGCCGATGACCTCGGCCAGGACAGCGAAGACCTCGACGA
>CAZOOU010000058.1:0-7362 GCA_964581495.1 uncultured Haloferacaceae archaeon | reverse complement strand
GACTGTGCTGTTCCCACCGGGAGGTGGTCGACGCGGCGGTTAAGCGTTTTCTATTCGCTGGCTTCGCTCGCTGCGATCCGAGTTCGTCAAAATAAAAGCGCTGTCGGCTGCAGTGTGCGGATTAGTCGTCGCCCGGTGCGCCTTTGACACCAGTCATGAGGTCATCGGAGACGAGCCAGCCCTGGTCGTTGGCGACGGCGGCGATCTTTGGCTGGAACACCCACGCCGAGAGCGCGATAATCGGGATCATCGACGCACCGACGATGGTGTAGCCGACGTGGAGGTTCGGTAGCAGTGCGTGCGAGAAGGCGATGGGGTAGACAACGCCACCCACGGTACCGATCCCACCGACGATCCCGGCAACGCTGCCGGAGTTGTCGGGGAACATCGAGGGCACCTGCGCGAAGATCGCACCCTCCGAGAAGGCACAGCCCAGCCCCACGAAGAAGGCCGCGACCACCGCGACGTAGATGTTCCCGGTGAGGCCGGCGGCAGTCATGCCGAACATCGACATCATCACAAACACCAGCGTGGCGAACGTCCACTGGTTGCGGTACTCGCCGTGGAACCACGGCAGGATGTTCATTTCTTTCCGTTTGACCAGATCGCTGATGTAGCCGCCCAGCGGCCGTAGCAGGCCGGCGGCAATCGAGAACGTCGCCGCAAACGTCGCGGCGATCACGATATCACCCTGGCCGAACGCCTCTCGGTAGTAGGTGCCGAGCCAGCCGTTCATCGCGAGTTCGAGGCCGAACGTCATGATGTAGGCGACCGACAGCACCACCGCGCCGTAGCGGGTGACGATGAACTTCCACTGGTCCCAGCTGACGCCCGCCTTGGTCGCCTCGCGTTTGGCTTCGGATTTGGCTGCCTGGCCGAAGACGTAGTAGACGACACCGAGGATGATCGCGAGCAGGCCCGTGTAGAAGAAGGCCGCTCGCCAGTTCGCGGAGGTTGCGAGGAACGCCGAGCCGAAGATCGGGTCGACGTAGCCGTCGCCGAAGATCCGGGGCAGTGTGAAGTACGCCCCCAGTCCGGCACCGGCGTTGCCGACGCCCGCGAAGATCCCCTCGGCGGTCCCGAGGTTTTCCTCCTCGAACCATTCGGCGACGTGCTGGATGCCGATAACGAACGTGATGCCTGCCAGCGAGGCGATCACGCGGGAGACCGTAAAGACGGTGTACGTCGTTGCGAACGCACTGATGATCGCAAAGATTCCGACCGTCACCAGCGTCGCGCCTGCGGTCACAGGCGCGCCGTACTTATCAGTGAGTGGGCCAATGACGATCCGGCCGAGGGGAACGGCGACGATTGCCGCGCTGGCGACGATCCCCAGATCCGCGACCGACAGTCCGAACTCGGTGGCGATCTCGCCCGTGTAGGGTGCGAACGAAAACCAAATGACAAAGCCGAGGTTGAACATCGCGGTCGCCAAAAGCAGGTTTCGGTATTTGCCGTACAGCAGGTCGGTGAGTTTCATAACCCATCACCACCGACAGGACAATGCTGCGAGGGGAGTTTTTGCTGTCCCGTGTGTCGACGCTGACGTGGCTCCGATTCGTGAGTCGACCAGTAGGCCCGCCGATTTCGATGCAATCGTTGCGTGTGTTGCACAGATAATGTTTGAATCATGTGTTCAAGCACGTATAGTCCATGCATATGGGTGATTAATAAAGCAAACGCTCAACATTTGTCCGGATAGGCGTCTCCAAAGTAGCCATCTACTGTCTTGGGAGCTATCGGCAATAGTATTCGTTAAATGTGGGTTGGAAATTAAATAATGATCGATCTGGCTGTCGAAGGTTGACGATTCCAACCCACACTGGCGGATGTCGGGGTGTATTATTCATGATGAATGGCGGTAGGGACTCGTTTTCACGGGGTATGAGCGTCGCTGGCTGGTTGACAAACAGAGAGCCGGCGTCGACAAGCCGTCGACGCAACCGCACAACAGTCGGCTACGGACGCCTGCGCGCTCAGCTGTCGACCGACTCGGCCTGTGGGTCGGTCTCGGCGGGCGGCTCGGTGGCGGTCGGCGCGGCGAGTGCGACCGCACACTGTTTGTAGTTCGGTTCATCCGAGTCAGGGTCGACAGTCGGCAGCGTCAGCTGGTTGACCGCCGCGTTGTGGATCGGCAGCCAGACGATGCCGGGCGGGATTCCATCGTCGGTCTCGACCGCGACCGTCACCGCTCCACGCCGGGATTCGATCACCGTCTGGCCGCGCTCGAACGCCGACAGCCGGCCCGCAATCGTCTCCGAATGCATTCGAGCGGTCGGCAGCCCATCGGCGCTCGTCGACTTGCTGCGGACACCCGTGTTGTAGATGCCGGCCTGTCGACCCGTCGTCAGCGTCAGCGGGTACGTTTCGTTGATCGGCTCGGCCAGCCCGCCGTGGCTGACTGCCGAAAACGCTGCCCGCCCCGAGGTGGTGTCGAACTGCCAGTCGCCGTCGGCGTAGTACTGATAGCCACCCTCGCAGTCGACGTCCGGAGCGGGCCAGCGAACCGCCAGCTCGTCGTCAAGCCGGTCGTAGGAGATTCCGGACAGATCGGCCTTGGTGCCGGCTGTCAGCTCCCGTATCTCGTCGAACACCGACTGTGGGTCGAGCGACGGCTCGCCGAACAGTTCGGGCTCGATCCGGTTGCCGATCGTGGCGATAATGTCAAGGTCCTGGCGGACCCGTCCAGATGGGTCGGCCGCCGCGGTGACTCTGGACACCCGGCGTTCCATATTCATCGTCGTCCCCTCGGTTTCGCCCCACGTCGCCGCGGGCAACACCACGTCGGCGCAGTCGACGGTATCCGAGTAGAACGAGTCTTGGACGACCAAAAACACGTCTTCGAGCACGGATTTGACGTGGCTCGCATCCGGCATCCCCGCGGCGGGGTTGGTCGCAACCGTCCAGCAGGCGTCGATCTCGCCGCGGGCGATTCGGTCGACGATTGTCACAAAGCCCGCCCCGCGGTCTCGAGGGAGCCGACTGAACGGGACGCCCCACGTGTTGGCGACCGCCTTGCGGACGTCGCTGTCGTCGAACGGCTGGTGGCCGGGCCACGTTTCTTTCGACGAACAGACGCGGTTGCCCATTGAGTTGGCCTGGCCGGTAAGCGAAAACGGCCCCGTGCCGGGGCCGAGATTGCCGGTTGCCAGACAGAGGTCGATCAGCCCGCGGGCGGTGGCGGTTCCTTGGACGCTCTGGTTGACGCCCATCCCCCAGTAGACGAGCGTGGGTGCGTCGACCGCCTCGGCGAGCGTTTCGATCTCGTTGAGGCTCACGCCCGCGGTCTCGGCGGCGTGCTCGACATCGGGCAGCGAGTCGACCATTCGCTCGTAGCCCGTGGTGTGGGCCTCGACGAACTCGCAGTCGACGCCGTCGGTCGCGATCACCTGTGCGGTGACTGCCCGAACAAGTGCGAGATCCGTCCCGGGTTCGGGCTGGATGTGTACGTCGGCCTCGCTTGCGGTCTCGCTTTCGACTGGGTCGACGACGATTAGTCGACCCTCATCGCTCGCGCTGTCGGCGATCCAATTGTAAAGCACGGGATGAGCGGTCGCGGGGTTGGCTCCCCAGATGAGATGGGTTTCGGCGTCGGGAATGTCGTCGTACGTCGGCGGTGGGGCGTTGCCGCCGAACGCCCGGTCGTAGGCGGTGACTGCCGAGGCCATACAGAGCCCCGTGTTGGCGTCGTAGTACGGCGTGCCGAACGCCCCCCGGGCGACCTTGCCGAGCGCGTAGGCGGCCTCGTTGGTCTGTTGGCCGCTGCCGAGCACCGCGATGTTGCCGGTGTCGGCCCGGAGCGCCTCGATGAAGCGGGTTGCGACAACGCCGATGGCGGTATCCCAGTCGGTCGGCTGGAGCTCGCCGCCACGGCGAACTAGCGGCTCGGTGAGTCGTCGACCCTCCGGCGAGACGGTCTCTCGGATCCCACGCTGGCAGTCCGCACCGCTGTTGGTTGGGTGGGCCGAACTGCCGCGTGCCTCGACGATACTGCCGTTTCCGTCCGTCTCACGCTGGTCGAGCCCGCAGCCAACTGCACACCGCATACAGGTTGTCGGCTGCCAGTCGGTCATCGAGAGATCACCGACGCCGCTCGCCCAAGCGGTGTCTGCCTTGGAACCTTTTGTGTCGTCATACTGGAGCTGTTGTTGTACGGGTATCCCGCATCTAACCGGATAAACACTTTGCTATCGCACATATTACTTTGAAAATCGGCGGTATTTAGAGCCATAGATGAACACACATCAGTCGTCAGCCGACGAGGCGTCGTCGACACCGTGACTAATGCCACCCTCCAACAGCGGGTGGTTGGCTGCTGGTGGCCGAACGTCGACCGCACACTGTTTGAAGTTGGGTTCGTCGGACTGTGGGTCGACGACCGGCAGCGTGAGTTTGTTGACTGCCGGATGGTGGATCGGCAGCCAGATTACGCCCTCGGGAACGCCGGCATCCGGCTGGACCGAAACGGTCACCGACGCGCGTCGGGAGGCGATGACTGTTTTGCCGCGGTCGAACGCCTCGCTGTGGGTCATCGTCGTCTCTGGGTGGACACGCGCGACGGCGTGAGCGGCCGTTTGGCCCCCGCGGCTGCGAATCCCAGTGTTGTAGCCGTCGGCTTCGCGGCCGGTCGTCAGCGTCAGCGGGTAGGTCTCGTCGGTCGGTTCGGCTAGCCCGCCGTGGCTCGCGGTCGAAAACTGTGCGCGGCCCGACTGGGTTGGGAACGTCCAGTTTTCGTCGTCGTAGTAGCGGTAGCCGCCCTGGCTTTCGGCGTCAGGGGCGGGCCATCGCACGGCCAACTCGGCGTCGAGTCGCTCGTAGGAAATCCCCGAAAGATCGGCCTTCGTCCCTGCAGTGAGCGCGGCGAACTCCTCGAACACGTCGGCTGGATCGAGCGGTGGCTGGTCGAACAGCTCGCCGCAGAGCCGTCGACCGATTGTGGCGATGATGTCGATATCCTGCCGCACTTTCGAGGGGGTGTCGGTTGCGGCGCGAACCCGCGAGACGTTCCGCTCCATGTTGGTCGCGGTGCCCTCGGATTCGCCCCACGTCGCGGCCGGAAGCACGACATCGGCCACGTCGGCGGTCTCGGTGCGGAAGGCGTCCTGAACGACGAGGAAGGTGTCGTCGAGCGTCGACTCGACGGCCTCGGCGTCGGGCATGCCGGCGACGGGGTTGGTTGCGACCGCCCAGCAGGCGTCGGGCTCGCCGTCGGCCAGCGCTTCGACGATGCCGACCGGCCCCGGGCCGGGGTCGTCGGGCAGTCGGTCGACCGGCACATCCCAGGCGTCGGCAACCGTCTGGCGGTGGTCGGGGTCAGTGAACGGTCGGTGGCCGGGCCACGTCCCTTTTGAGGAACAGACCCGGGTGCCCATTGAGTTGGCCTGGCCAGTAAGCGAAAAGGGGCCGCTGCCGGGTTCGAGGTTGCCGGTCGCCAGACAGAGGTCGATCAGCGCGCGGGCGGTATCGGTGCCCTGAACGCTCTGGTTGACACCCATCCCCCAGTAGACCAGGGTCGGGTCGGCGAAGGCGTCGGCAACCGCTTCGACGGTCTCGCGGTCGACGCCCGCCGTCTCGGCGGCTGTCTCGACCGACGGCAGTGTCTCGACGAGTTCGTCGTAGCCCATGGTGGCCTCTTCGATGAACGCGCGGTCGACCGCGTCGCTTTCGACGAGCTGGGCCAACACGGCGCGAGCGAAGGCGAGGTCCGTGCCGGGTTCGAGTTGGACGTGGTGGTCGGCGTCGTCGGCGGTTTCGCTCTCGATGGGGTCGACGACGATCAGTTGGCTGTCGTCGTCGCTCGCACTATCCGAAATCCAGCGGTACATCACGGGGTGGGCGACCGTCGGGTTGGCCCCCCAGATGAGGTGGGTTTTCGCGCCCGGGATATCGTCGTACGTCGGCGGCGGCGCGTCGCTGCCGAACGCCTGGTAGTAGGCGGTGACCGCCGAGGCCATACAGAGGGTGGTGTTGGCGTCGTAAAAGCGGGTGCCGAAGCCGCCGCGGGCGAGTTTGCCAAGCACGTAGGCGGCTTCGTTCGTCTGTTGGCCGCTGCCGAGGACGGCGATGCCGTTGGGGCTTGTTTCGAGGGCGTCTTCGAACCGGTTGACGACGACACCGAGGGCGGTGTCCCAACTCGTCGGGACGAGTTCGTCGCCTTTGCGGATCAGCGGCCGGGTCAGCCACTCGCCGTCGGGGTCGGCCGTCTCGTCGATGCCGCGCTGGCAGGCCAGCCCGCGGTTGACCGGGTGGGTGGCATCCCCACGGACGGTGTCGAGTCCGTAGCCGTTGTCGACGCCTTTCTGGAGGTGGCCACAGCCGACTGCACACCGCATACAGGTTGTCGGTGTCCACGTCGTCATTGCGTGCCCCACGGCTGCTCAACACTGCTGGGGCGTGGTCGCCAGTGCGGCGCTCCCGTCGTGCTGTTCGTCGGTGGGCGGCTGCAGAGGTGGCGTGTGAGTTGTATCATCAGTGTCTGGTTTTATGGCTAATACTGTGTTGATACGCCTATTAATGGTTTCGATAAGCCAAAAATTTCTAAAAATACGATTTTATTCTGGTCGAATGTTTACGCATGCCCACGCGCGAGGGAATCGACTTGCCGGACTGCTGTCGACTCGTGTCGACCGTTCGAATGTCCGTCTTCCGCCGGTGTTTTGTTTATTACTAAAATTCTCGCGCTGAGCCAAGAAATATACCCGTGCTCGCGGGTCGGGTAGTCGGTTTTTTGCTTCGAGCCATTATTTCCATATTTTTTAAACGGACACGCTTTTGTGGTCGTATACAAACCTAAACTCATGCTCACTGAGCAACCAGACACTAATGAACCGGATGAGTTCCACTTTGACGTGGAACGGGGTGACTAACTGTGCACAAAAAAGAACAGTATAAAGACGAACTGTACGGCGATGCAGTCCGCGAAAAGCTCATTGAGTTCGCCGAAGCGGGGTTCGACTCGATTCCGGAAGACGAGCGTGCGGCGTGGTTTTCGAGATTCAAATTCTGCGGCGTTTTCCACCATCGGTCGGGCCAAGAGAGCTACTTTATGATGCGGCTGACCAACTGCAACGGTCGACTCGAACCCGGCCAGCTCCGGGCCATCGGCGAGGTTGCCCGCGAGTATGCCGTCGGCCCCGAGGCCAACCCGGAGTTCGGCAACGGCTGGATCGACTTTACGACACGGCAGTCGATCCAACTCCACTGGATCAAGCTCGAAGACGTCCCCGCAGTGTGGGAGAAACTCGAAGCCGTCGGCGTCACCACCCGGTCGGCGGGCGGCGACACGATGCGCAACATCTCGGGCTGTCCGGTTGCGGGCAAATCACCCGACGAAATCATCGATACGCTGCCGATTCTCGACCG
>CAZOOU010000057.1:0-7453 GCA_964581495.1 uncultured Haloferacaceae archaeon | reverse complement strand
GGCCTGTGCCGTTCCAATTTCAGACAATGGCACGAATGCATACCCGTCGCCGCGGTTCGTCCGGTTCGGACCATCCGGCGGCAGACGAACCCCCGGAGTGGAGTGAAGTAGACGCCGACGCGATCGAAGCCCGCGTCGTCGAACTCGCAGAGCAGGGCCACGACCCCAGCGTCATCGGCCTGAAACTGCGCGACGAAGGCGTCAAAGGAACGCCGATTCCGAACGTCAAACTCGCGACTGGCAAGAAGGTCACCGAAATCTTGGAGGACAACGACGCCGCCCCCGAGATTCCGGAAGACCTCCGCAAGCTCATGGAGCGCGCCGTTGGCCTCCGCGAGCACGTCGACGAAAACGGCCAGGACCACCAGAACAAACGCGCACTCCAGAACACGGAGTCGAAAATCCGCCGCCTCGTCAACTACTACCGTGGTGACGAGGTCGACGAGGACTTCAAATACAGCTACACGGCTGCCAAAGAACTCCTCGAGTAACCACCCTACCCGATGTCGGAGACACACACCCAACCCGTCGATCCGGACGCCGCCGCGAGCCTCGCCGCCAGTCTGGCGAGCGCGCCGTTCGTCCGGCTCTACGGCCACGCTGATGGCGACTCGCTGGCAGCCGCGGGGCTGTTGGCGGTCGCCCTTCGCGAGCAGGGTGTGCCGTTCCAGATCCACATCTCGACCGACCCAGACGGCGAGCTCACCGACGCCACCGTCGACGACAGCCACACCCTGGCTGTCACGACAGGCCACAGAGCGGCCGCCGACCATGCGGTGCCGCCGGCTGGCGACAGCCGACCGGCCAGCGTGGCTGCGGCCGAACTCAGCCGCGAACTCGGCGTCGAGCCCGACCCACTGCTCGCGCTTGCGGGCGTGATTGCAGCGGGCTCGACAGTCGGCACCGACGGCAGCGGCGCGCTCGCAGAGCAGGCCGAACAGGCCGGTCTCGTCGACCGGCGACCCGGCGTTGCGGTGCCGACCGCCGACGGAGCCGACGGGCTTGCCCATTCGACGCTCGTCGACGCGCCGTTTTCGGGCGACGCTGAGGCGGCCGAACAGTTGCTGGCCGACCTCGACGTTCCAGCCGACACAGCCGACTGCGACGAGAGCGCCCACACTCGCGTGGCCTCGGCCGTTGCACTCGACGTGTCGACTGCTGAGACGGCTGCCAGCGGGGCGGCCGACGCCGTCGAAACCGCGCTGCGTCCGTACGCGACCCCGAACGGGCCGTTTGCGACGCTTGGCGGCTATGCTGACGTGCTGTCGGTGCTCGCCGGCGAACAGCCGGGGCTGGGCGTTAGTCTCGCACTCGGTGCGAACTGCAAAGCCGACGCACTCGATGTGTGGCGCGACCACGCAGCCGCCGCCCACCGCGCGCTCGATAGCGCGACCACGGGCCGGTATGAGGGCGTCGTCGTCCTGCGCACTGAGACCGATCGGCCGGCCGTCTTGCCGACGGTCGCCCGACTTGCCGAGCGGTTCCGCTCGCCCGAATCGGTCGTCCTCGCCGTGAGCGAGTCAGTGAGTAAAGGCCGGCGACAGGCTGCACTCGCGGCCAGTGAGCCAGCAGGGCTCGCGTCGGTCGCCCAGAGCGTTGCCACCGAGTTCGGTGGGGACGCTGGCGGAACACCAACAGCCGCGACCCTGCAGGTCGACGGCGAGACAGCCGAAAGCGAGCTTATCGCTGCCGTCAGGGAGGCACTCGGATGACCGACGCCTCCCGAACGGCGACGCTCCGGACCGACCACGGGACGCCGACCCACGCCGCGTGGGTTGCGGCCGCCGTCGAGCCGGACAACACCGATTCGATGTCGACAACGGTCGAGCGGTCGGCCGTCGAGACACGGATCGAACGCGACACCACGGGTGGACTCGGGACGACAGTCGACGACTACATCATCAATCTCGGCGTTGCCACGGCCGTCATCGACGCCATCGACGGCGTTCAGGACGACCAGCCGACGCCGACACCGGACCGTACCGTAGCCGACCAACAGACAGACAACACAACTTATGAGTGAACGATCAGTATCCAAGCAGAAGCAGGGCAAACGATGGTACACCATCCACGCCCCAGAACAGTTCGACCGCGCCGAACTCGGCGAGACGATTGCCGAGGAACCCGACCAGGTAATCGGCCGGACAGTCGAAACAACGCTCGGCGACATCAACAACGACGCCGGCGCAAACAACACCAAACTCACCTTTAAGATCACGGACGTGGGCTCGGATTCGGCCTACACCGAGTTTATCAAACACGAACTCAGCCGTGACTACCTGCGGAGTCTGGTTCGCCGCGGCGCATCGAAAGCCGCCGCGACGATCACCGTCGTCACCACTGACGACTACCGCGTGAAGATCCAGCCCGTCGCCTTTACGACAAAGAAGGCCGACAACAGCCAGGAACACGCCATCCGTCGCGTGATGATTGATCTCGTCGAAGAGGCCGCCAAAGAGCGAACCTTCGAACAGCTGGGCGACAGCGTCATCGAAGGTCGACTTTCCTCGGCGATCTACGGCGAGGCCAAAACGATCTACCCGCTGCGACGCGTCGAGATCCAGAAGTTCGAACTCGCCGCCCGACCAGAAGAGCTGGCCGAAGAAGAGGCCACCGCGGTCGACGTCGACGAAGACGATATCGCCGACGAAGTCGCAGACGAGTAATCGCTGGCGGCTGCAGTTTCGAGCCGTTTTTTATTGCTTACTCGACGACGACAGTGCCAGCCATCCCGGCGTCGACGTGCGGAATACAGACGTAGGAGTACTCGCCTGGAACCTCAAAGGTGTGGCTGTAGGTTTCGTCGGTGTCGATCTGGCCGCCGAAATCATCGAGCCAAGCGTCTTCGGCCTCCTGGTAGGAATCGTAGCCGCCGCTGGCGAAAAAGTCCGCACCGTCGGGCAGTGCCGCTTGACTGGTCGCAGTGACGGTGTGACGTCTGGTGGAGGTGTTTTCCCAGACGACAGTCTCGCCGACGTCAATGGTAACTGTTTCCGGAACGTAGGCAGTCGCAGTCATTCCGACCGTTTCGCGGTCCGAACCACCCCCGAGACAGCCGGCGACGCCGACGACTGCAGCGGTGCCCATCGCCGCAAGCATCCTCCGACGAGAACGCGGTTTCTGCATACGTATCGTACGAACAGCGGCCATATAGACGTGCGGTTTCGGCCGTTGGCTGTGGCGATTCGACAGCCGTCGACCAGCGAATATAAAAGTGTAAACCACTCCTCTCAGACCGAGTAGTATGAAACCACGGTTCGTCGGCTGTTTGGGGGTTGCCGATGCCGTGACCATCACCAACGCCGCCGTCGGCTTTCTGGCGGCGGCAGTCGCGTTAGTCGACGTTGAGGTGGCCGCACGGCTGATCTTGCTTGGTGCGGTCGCCGACGGGCTGGATGGCGTTGTTGCCCGCTACCGTGGTGGAACACCCGCCGGCAAGTATCTCGATTCGCTTGCGGATGTGGCGTCGTTTGGGGTTGCACCCGCCGTGCTCGTCGTTGCGGTCGTCGCCGACGACTGGCTGCCGTCGACCCCATCCACGCTGGCCGACGTCGACGTCCTCGTGGCGGCTGGCTTTCTCGTGCCGGCGGTGTTCGTCGCGATGGCGGTCACGCGACTCGGGCTGTACACAGCCTACGACAGCGGCACCGGCGAAACCGAGGGCGTCCAGACGACACTGGCTGCGACGATTCTGGCCGCCGCGGTTCTCGCGGGGTACACCGAGCCGTGGCTGCTCGTCGCACTAACTGGCGTGTTGGCACCCCTGATGGTTTCGACGATCACCTATCCGGATCTGCACGCCCAAGACGCGCTCGTAATGGGTGGCGTCCAACTCCCGGCGATCGTCTTGTCGGGCTACTACGGCCGCGTGTTCGCCTTCGCGCTGCTGTTTTTGGCGCTCGCGTATCTCACGCTCGCCCCGCGGTTCTACTGGCGTGACGGCCTCGACAGCGACCGACTGCGATTTTTGTTCCGCGGCTCCTGACTACATTCCCATATCGGCTGCCTCGTCGGGAATCGGCAGCGCGTGTGGCTCGACGCCCAGCAGTTCGGCGGCGTGGTCGAGTGCCATATCAAAGCCGTAGTAGCGTTCGCGCTCGCCGCGCTCGTCGCGGACGGCGACCATTGCATAGCCGTCGATGTTCTGTGCAACCGTTGCCTGCCGCCCATCACGGACGAACGTGAGTCGGCGCTCGCCGTCGGCTTCGGTGTAGGTGGCCTCGATCTCTCGGTCGGCGTTCGACTCAGTTGCAGTGGCGTCTTCGCCCATACCGGGACGACGGGCGGCAGGTAATCGAAACTGTCGGTCCGTCGTTCATGCAAAACAGTACACCACATGGAAAGGATTTAGCCGTTCGTCGTGGTACCCAGTCACTACCCGGATGACACGGACACCGCCAGAGCCTGCTTCGACGGGCGTCGACGTACTTGACGAGATGCTGGGCGGAGGGCTCCCAACAAACAGGGCAACGCTTGCGACGGGTGGACCCGGAGCCGGCAAATCAACGCTCGGTATGCAGTTTCTGCAGGCCGGTCTCGATGCCGGCGAGCAGTGTCTCTATGTGAGCACCGAACAGACGATAGAGGAACTCAAAGATGCGTTTTCTGGCTTCGAGTTCGATCTCGACCACGAGAACCTCAGCTATGCGACGGTTCATGCGAGCCGCGGCGAGACCATCGAGGACGACGACACGTTCACCCTCCAGACAACGGACGAAAACGAGTGGTTCAACCGTGGGTTCGACGCACCGTTTACGGGCTCGTACATCGAGGACCATCTCCGCACGTACACGCCCGTCGACCGGGTTGTCTTCGATAGCACGTCCGGGCTGGCAGTCATCACTGAGGATGTCGAACGCTATCGGCGGCTCGTCTTTGATCTGATTCGGTTTTTCACCGACGAGATCGGCGCGACAACGCTGTTTACGGCCGAAGATTATCCGAACGACAAACGCGGCGACATCCTGCAGTTTACCGCCCATGGTGTGATCAAACTCGAAACCGCCCGTATCCAAGACAACGCTCGGCGATTTCTGTCGATTCCGAAAATGCGCGGCGTCGACCACGACCGTCGACGGGTCGAACTCTCGGTTCGCGACGGGCGGCTTAGCATCGCCCCGCGGCGTCGACACAACCTGTCGACGCTGCCAGACCAGCGACATCGATCGACCGGCATTGCGGGCCTCGACAGCCTGACCGGCGGCGGGCTCGTCTGTGGTACCGGTGTCCTGATGAGCCACGACAGCCAGACGACGCTGACCGCAGTGGTTGGCGGACTCTTAGATTCGATTCTCGACACGCAGGCAGTCGCGCTCGTCCCGCCGCTCGAACTTCGAGAGCGGCGGCTCGAAACCCTGCTTGATCGGTTTGGCTACTCGCTTTCGGAGCTGCTGGAAACGGACAGGCTGTTCGTCGTCGACCAGATCGGCGGCTGGGATACCAGCCAGCGAAACGTCTTTCCGCAGGCCTCGACGCTTCCGGAGGCCAGACAGCGGTTCGAAACGGTAGAAAGCCGAGTCGACGGCGAGTGGAGTACCATCGAGGGGACAGCAGGGTTGGCTCACTCGCTCGGCGAGTCGGCGATTCGCAGCCTCAGATACGAAGAAGAACTCACGTTTTTGACTGATTCTGAGCTGTTGGTTCACCTGCTGAATCCGGCCGTCGTCGCCGACGAGATTGCGGCGTTCTACCGCGATTCGGCCGAACAGATCATCGAAGCCAGCCAGCAGTCCGACGGGCTGCAGTATCTGACGCTCCAGAAATCACCCGCAGGAGACGTCGGCTCGATGGGATTGCTGAATCCAGTCGACGAACAACCGTACGTTCGTCTCGAGTTGCAGACGGGGTCGCAAAGTTACTGACAACAACAGCGTAGACGGACGCTACCGTGATTGAACCTCGGTAGACGTCGACAAACACAGGGTAGTCACCGACTACCATCGGCAGACCGCTCTTGGTTCGGTAATCGTCGACACCCAGTCTTGATTCGGCCATCGTCGACCGAGGAACACTGAGGGCTCTCGGCGGTCAAATACGGTATGAATGGCGGACGAACCGAGGGAGCCGAGCGTTCCAAACACAGGGAATCTCGGTTGCCTCCTCCACCCCGCGATCCAACGAGCGACGGGTGTCCAGCGATGGGCTGCTCGCTTCCGCGCCTGACCCACTGTCGCCGGTAAACCGGTGTGTGACACCCCTGCGGGTGAGCACACCGGTCCACTGTCCCCGGTGGACGAGGTTTCGACGTTGGCGTCCGAGGCCTGTGTCGGTCGACCCGACAGCCTCGGCGTTCGGTCCCCGCTAAAGACTGTCTCACGGGCGAGGGGCAGGGCCTACCTGCCCGACCTAGTCCATGCGACAATACTCCAGTCGCACTTAAGGGCCTTTCGTCTCCACACTCGCAGAAAATCAGTAGACTGCAGCCGCATACAGCCCCGACGCGGCGGCAACAAGGCCGCCGAGTCCGAGCGTTGCCCACGAGTGGGAGGCCATCCACGGATAGGCAACGACAAACTGCTCGGTGAGGTCGGAGTCGAGACTGAACGCCCACAGCGCGGTGAGCAGAAAGATCGTGAGCCCGACGACAAGCATGATTCCGGCGACAAGCGCGGCGTCCGCTCGGCCCCGAACGCTCGACAGGAAGATGACAACGCCGAGGACGGCCAGAAAGATCACGCCAGTCAGCCCGAGCGGGCCTGCAGCGTAGTAGCTGGCGACGAGCTGGCTCTGTTCGTCGATCAGGACGAACGGTGCGACGGCCACACAGACCAACAGCAGACAGCCCACGGCGCCGAGATACGGCGCAAGCCGGTCGAGATCCATACGCCATATTCAGTCGACAGGGCATTAAATCGTCCGAGATATCTTCGGTGTGTGTAACTGGTATTACCCGGAAGGGAAATCGGTAAGCGGCTGGCCGTAGCCAACCGATGTATGGAACGTGTTGCAATCGTCGGCGCGTCGATGACCCAGTTCGGTCAGCGCGACGGCTGGATTCGCGAGCTGTTGGCCGACGCCGGCCAGGCCTGTCTGGCCGACGCCGGCGTCGACGGCTCCGCAGTCGACCATCTCTATGTATCGAATATGGCAAGCGGCGAGTTCGAGGGCCAAACCGGCGTCCCGAACGCCGTCGCCCACGACCTGAACGCGCTGCCCGCGTACACCGCCCGGATCGACCAGACCAGCTCCTCCGGTGGGGCAGGCGTGTACGCCGCCTGGCAATCCGTGGCCTCGGGCGCGAGCGATCTGACACTCCTCGTCGGCGGCGAAAAGATGACCCATCGGTCGACCGCGGAGGCAACCGATGTTATCGCCTCGCTAACCCATCCGGCCGAGTATAAGCATGGCCTAACTCTGCCGTCGTTTGCGGGCCTCACTGCCCGGCGGTATCTCCACGTCCACGACGCGCCGCGCGAGAGCCTGGCGAAGGTCGCGGTGAAAAACCACAAAAACG
>CAZOOU010000056.1:0-7529 GCA_964581495.1 uncultured Haloferacaceae archaeon | reverse complement strand
GAGTCACCGAACAACAGGAGTCACCGATCAGCGGGAGTCACTGTCTGCTGATCGATCCGTTGGTGTACTGATACTCAAGCATGATACAGTCCGGGTCACCGACCGAGAATCAAACAGTGGGCGAAAGGAATCTCGTGTGTACCAGCGTCACCGACAGCGTCGACGGGAACGTGTGATAAATATCAACAAAACACTCCTTATTTTTATTCAGCACCAACATACTTACGGCAGGAATGTGGGGGCACTTGGGGAAGTGCGAATTCCTGCCGGTTTGGAGCGCCAACGCTCCATTTTGGTCGACATATCGGAGTTGATCTTCGAGGCTGTCTCAGAGTTGGTTTTTAAGCTCGACATCCCGCGCGTAGACCAGATACCAGCCAACAGCGACAAGCGAAATGGCGACACCCAACAGCTGCGACAGCGGCTGCATGAAAAACACCAGCGCGAAGCTTGCTGTCCCGCCGACGGCTGGCACCACAGGGTAGCCCGGACAGCGGAACGACGGCGTATACCAGTCAGGATCACGCTGTCTGAGCGCGATCAGTGCCACACAGATCAACCCATACAGGATGAGATGCAGAAACGACGCCACCTCGGCGAGCACTTCAGTGCGGCCGAACGCAACCAGCAGTATCGTTGTGCCACCGACAAAGCCAAGCGCGAAATGTGGCGTCCCGTACGAGCGGTTGACCCGTGCGGCTGCCGACGGCACCAGTGCGTCCGAGCTAATCCCATACAGTGCCCGTGACGCACTCAAAATAGAGGCGTTGGCCGACGACAGCGTCGCCAACAGCCCACCAATCAAAATCGCAACCGCCCCAGTCGCTCCAAGATACTCGCGGGCGACCTCGACAATCGCTGTCTCACCCATCGACCCGATCACATCGGGTTCGAACGTGTAGCCCGCGATCACCATCGTCACAATGTAAAACACACCGACGACGATCACCGAGCCAACCATCGACAGCGGCAGGTTGCGGTCCGGCTCGACGATGTCTTCGGCGACTGTCGCAATCTGTGCAAAGCCAAGATACGACGTAAAGACCAAAGCGGTCGTCGAGATAATCGGCCCATAACCTGCCGGCGCGAACGTTGCAGCCCCCTGATCGCCAGTAACGCCGAGCAGCCGAATCCCGCTCACCGACAGAAACACGACCAGAATTGCCAACAAGAGGCCGACGACAACGTTCTGGAGTGATTCGGTGTTTTCGGTTCCGAACACGCTCATCACAGTCAGCCCGACACCAAGGACGACCCCGAGTAGCGTCACCACTGCCACCGGACCGACCGAGATTGCCGTCGTGTCGACGAGACCAGCCTCGACAAATACGGCTGCGGCGTACTCACCGAAGCCGACCAGATAGAAGGCCGTCGCAAAGATCAGTCCGAACGTCAACCCGATTCCGACGATCGCTCCCGGTAGTGCGCCGAGTCCACGAGAAATAAAGTAGTAGCCACCACCGCTTTTCGGCATCGCGGTCGCCAGCTCCGACGTCGGCAGCGCAACCAGCAGGGCGATAATCGCGCCAATACCGAACGAGACCGCGGCCGCAGGGCCGGCCCGACCGGCAGCCAGGCCCGGAAACACGAAGATCCCCGCACCGATCATCGTCCCGATACCGATAGTTAGCGCGCCGGTCAGCCCTATCGTCCGGTCGAGTTCGCCGGCAGCGTCGCTCACTACCAAACGGTGTCACTAGCGCGCATTAAATCTTCGTTGATCGAGCCGTGCAGTACCACTTTAACCCACCGGCTACGTACTATCACCAACGGAGTTATTCGATGACACAACGACTCGCCGAGACAACGATTCTCGTTCCGGTCGACGCCAGCGATCCGCCGCACCCCTCGGGGGCCTTCATCGAGCTGCTAAGTCCGCACTCGGTGATCGTTCTTGGATACTACCCAGTTCCCGATCAGTCCTCGAGCGATCAGCTTCGATCGCAGTTCGGTGCTGACTGTGAGGCCGAACTCGACGAGATCGCCGCCCAGTTCGCCAAAGAGGGTGCAGACGCCGAGTCGGTGCTGGTGTTTACCAAGGATCGGTCAAAAACGATCGACCGCGTCGCCACCGAGCGCGAGGTCGACGCCGTCCTCACCACGCCGCCAGCAGAGGGGACGTTGAACCGGATTCTCGTCCCGATGCGGGGCGAAGAGAACCTGGATTCGATTCTCGATTTCGTCGGCCAGCTGCTGGCCGAAAGCGAGGCCACGGCGACGATGTTCAACGTCGCGTCCTCCGAGGACGATGCCTCGCAGGGCGAACTCATCGTCCGTGGGGCGTGTGACCGACTCGAAGAAAACGGCGTCGACGCCAACCGGGTCGACTGGAAACAGACACAGGCCGACACGCCCAGCAGTGCAATCGTTGCGGCCGCCGAGGAGTACGACCTGCTCGTCGTCGGCGAGACCAAACCCTCACTGCGCGAACGCCTGCTCGGCACAGTCACGAACACCGTGATCGACGAATCGCCACGACCGGTGTTAATTGTTCGACACACTGACTGAGTCAATTTACAAGTAGCTGTCCGACAACAGGAGCGTATGGAACTCGAACGCAACGTCGGTGGGACTGATCGGATCGTTCGCGGACTGTTGGCAGCAGTGCTGGCCGTGCTTGCAGTCAACGCAGTTCGAAACCGGCGCTATTCGACGCTGGTCGTCACGGCTCTCGGAGCAGTTGGCCTCGGCTTCAACGCGACAACCTGCTTTTGTGGCTTAAATAGGGTACTCGGTGTCGACACGACCGAGTAGCTACGTCGGCGGGAGGTCGACGAGGTCAGGATGCGACTGGAGCGCGTCGTCGAGCGACGACAGTGGTGTCTCGCCGCTGGCGACTCGATCCCGGAGTGCCTGCCACTGGCTGTGGCGAGCCAGAATAACGACCGGAACGGCCTCAATGCCGACCAGTTTCGCGATCGCCAGTCGGTTGCGGCCGTCGTAAAACAGCAGTTCGCCGTCGTGGCCGACGACCAGCGCGATCTCGCCGTCGACTGTCTGGGCATAGCGGTTCTGGCGGGCGGCCACCAGCGGCTGGTTGGCACAGTCGGCGATCTCCCGTTGGGTGCGGTACCCCTCGCGGTCGACGGTCGTATACAGGCGATCGATCTCTCGACACCGCTCGTCGAGCGCCGCGGGCGACGCACAGCCCCACGGCGAGCCGCCCGACTCGATTACCGCCAAACACTGCCGGTAGAGATCCGTCTCGGCCCACGGCTGGTCGTCCTCGAAATGCGCCTGAAACGACCGAAAGATTACGGAGTCCGAAAAGGGTCGACGCTCGCTGTCCCACTCGCCGTCGAGAACGCTGCCCGCAAAATGGTAGTTTGGCAGCCGAAACGGGTCGGGAATCGCCGCAGCCCAGTCGTCGGTGAGTTCCTGCCACGAGATCGACTCGGAGACCGACTTGGGGTCGACCCAGTACAGCCGGTAGGGGTTGGTTGGGGCCGCATACTCGAGCCGTGTTCTGAGCCGACGCGTTGCCACAGCCAGCCGCGCGGCCGAATCCCGGAGGCCAAACAGCGGCGTTCTGAGGGCGGGATACGTGGCAAGCAGACTGCTGGCGGTCGTTCGAATCCAGTGGACGAACTGGTGGTACTGATGAGTGCGCATTGATTGCAGCGGGCGGGGACCATTAGCAGCTATCGACGTCTCACTGTATAAAATTATGTCACCATATGTGTACAGTATAAATATGATATATGTTCGTCGACTCTGTGGTCGTCCGACAGATTCAGATAGATATAGACCGGCTCTTTGGGTGTGATCAGTGGCCTACGTAGCCAGCGAGGTGGCATCCGATGGTGACGAAAGTCCGGCGAGTTATCGAGGCCTACGAGCTGTCCGAACTCGGCGACGAGCTCGCCGCCCGATGGGTTGGCGACGGCTACGACCGCGAGAGCTTGCGGTCGCTTGCCGACCGATTCAACAGGCAGGTGTTGGCCGCCAGCATGGAGGCTGCAGGGCTTTCACCGCTCGACGGCGAGGTCGACAACACCTATCGGCTGTTGACCGACGACGAGGTGAGCGCGGGGATGCGAACACAGGTTAGCCGCCGGCTCGAACGCGAGGGTGTTGCGATCGACTCGCTGCAGTCGGATTTCGTCTCCCACCAGGCGATCCACACCTATCTGACGGACGACCGAGAAATCGAGCCGCCGAGCGCCGACAGCTCTGCGCGCGAGCGACTCGAAGCCGACCGCGAGACGATCCAGCGACTCCAGAGCCGCCTTGAGGCCGTCACCGAAAACACCGTCGACCGACTTGCGGGCAAAGAGCTGGTCGATATCGGATCGTTCACCGTCCTCGTCGACGTCCAGGTGTTCTGTGAGGACTGCGGCGAGCAGTACGACGTCGGCGAACTGTTAGACGAAGGCGGGTGTGGCTGTCCGCCGGAGGGATAATGGTTAACCTTCCGAACGATCAACACCGGGTATGAGCCAGTCGTCGGTAACAGAGGGGACACTCTCGGTCGAGGTTCGTAACCTCGGGGGGATCGACGAGTCGACAGTCGAACTCCGGACGGGCGTCAACGTCCTGGCGGGCCGAAACGCGACCAACCGAACCTCGTTTTTACGCGCGCTGATGGGAGTACTCGGCAGCGATGGCGTCTCACTGAAAGCCGACGCGGATGTCGGCTCGGTGAGGCTCCAGACGCCAACCGACAGCTACCATCGGCGACTCGAACGACGCGACGGCGCGGTGGTCACCGACGGCGATCCGTATCTCGACGATCCAACAGTGGCGGATCTGTTCGCGTTTCTGCTCGAATCCAACGACGCGCGACAGGCGGTCGCCAGCGGCCAAAATCTCCGTGAGCTACTGCTGCGTCCCGTCGACGTCGAGGAGATACAGGCCGAAATCGACGAGGGCGTCGCCGAAAAACGACGCCTCGATACACGAATCGAGGAGCTACAGTCGCTCGAAACAGAGCTGCCGGAGCTCGAAGCCGAACGCGAGGAGATCGCCGACGAGATCGACGCCATCGAAGCCGAACTAGCGGCCAAACGCGCCGAACTCGACGAGATGGACGGCTCCGTTGAGGCCACACAGGCCGACCAAAACGCGCTCGAAAAACGACTCGAAGAACTCCAGTCGACACAATCCCAGCTCGAAGAAACACGGTTTCGGCGCGAAACCGAACAGGAAAGTCTCGAAGAGCTGCGCGCCGAACGCGAGGAGCTTACCACCCGACTCGACGAGCTGCCCGAGACGCCGACCGAGGAACGCGACCGGATCGAACAGGAACTCGACGCCCACCGCAGTCGGCTGAGCGAACTCGATTCGACGACCAGCCAGCTCCAGAGTGTGATTCAGTTCAACGAAGAAATGCTGGAGGGGACGAATCCGGCGATCACTGCGGCACTCCGCGAGGACAGTTCGTCGAGTGTGGCCGACCAGCTCACCGAGTCGTCAGTTGTCTGTTGGACCTGTGGCAGCGAAGTCGACAAACACGATATCGAAGCAACGCTGGATCGGCTCAAAACCGTCCGCCAACAGCGGCTCGGCGACCGGCGAGCACTCAGAGCCGAGATCGACGAACTCACCGAACGACAACAGAGTCTCGAGGATGCCGCCGAAACCCGCAGCCGGCTCGAAGAACGACTCGAACGAACCACCGCGGAACTCGAAACACGCAGCCACCGAGTCGACGAACTCGCCGACAAACTCGAATCGCTCCGCCAGGAGGCAAGCGAGCTCGAAGCCGACATCGACGACCACGAGTCCCCAACGAACGAAACGGTACTCACCGCCCACAGCGAGATCAACCAACTGGAGTTCGAACTCGGCCGCAAGGAAAGCGACCGACAGCAGCTCGACGAGCGAATCGAGACGATCGAAACCAAACAGGCCGAGCGCAAACAGCTCAAAGCCGACCGCGCCGAACTCACCGACCGACTCACAGCGTTGCGAACACGAATCGAACAGCTCGAAGCCGAGGCAGTCACGGCGTTCAACGAGCACATGGATCGCGTCCTTGAGACGCTTGGCTATGACAACTTGGCGCGCATCTGGATCGAACGGTCGACCGAAGAAACCAAACAGGGCCGCCGGACCGTCGAACAGTCGGTGTTTCGGCTGCATATCGTTCGACAGACCGACGACGGCCACACCTACGAGGACAGTATCGACCATCTCAGCGAAAGCGAACGGGAGGTGACGGGACTGGTGTTCGCCCTGGCGGGCTATCTGGTCCACGAGGTCCACGAAACGGTGCCGGTGATGATCCTGGATTCGTTGGAGGCGATCGACGCGGATCGGATCGCCGCCCTGATCGAGTATGTCAGCGAGTACGTCGAGACGGTCGTCGTCGCCCTCCTGCCGGAAGACGCCCAAGCACTGAGCGACGAGTATCACCGCGTGACCGAGATCTGAACAGTCCATACAGTTTAGCTCCCGGCGTCGACACTCCGAGTATGTCCCGTCGACAGACAGCCTTCCTCCCAACTGTCGAGCCCCGCGAGGTGCTCGGTGCGGCTATCGCTGCCGTCTGTGTGAATCTGATCGGAGCCAGCGGTATCGTGTTTACAACGCCCGAAAGCGACTGGTTTCAGTCGCTGACGCTGCCGTGGTTCTACCCGCCGGGATGGCTTTTTGGCGTTGTCTGGACGGTGCTGTTTACACTGATCGGGATTGCGGCGTATCTGGTCTACCGACAGGGAACCGACTCGCGGGCGGTACGGGTTGCGCTCGGACTGTTCGCTCTGCAGATGGCAGTCAACGTCACGTGGTCGCCAGCGTTTTTCGAACTTCAGGCTCCGGGTGTTGCGCTCGGCATTATTGGGCTGTTGTGGCTATTGATCGCCGCGACAATCGCGGCGTTCGACCGCGTCGACCGTCGGGCCGCGCTGTTGGTGGTGCCGTATCTCGCGTGGGTGACGTTTGCGGCACTGCTGAACGGCTCGATCTGGCTGTTGAACTGACCACGAGTGCGGCCGGTGAGATACCGAACAGCAGTCTGCGAAACCGCGGAGCCGACAGTACAGCGATAACCCACGACACGAAAAACGGGGTGAGCCGTCGGGGGAGAGCCCCGAAGTAGCCGATCTGCTCAGCCGTAGAACTCGCGAAGTCGACTGTGTTTGACACGACGCTGGAAAAAGACGACACCCTGTGGAACGAGGGTCTCACCGGTGCTGTGAGGCGTTCTAAATATCACACGCTATTAGTCATTATATAATTATACTTTCTAACAACGACTGTTGTATACAATACCAAATTATAAATAACCGGTGTACGACATGGCTAACTGTAATGTTCGATCCTGAATTAGGAGCACGCGAACGATCCACGGGGGTCTCGCGACGACGATTCGTACAGGCAACGGGCGCAGCAGGCATTTCAGTCGGGTTAGCCGGCTGTACAGGCGGCGGCGACGACGGCACCGTCGTCGTTTCGGCTGACGAGGAGGTACGTGGTGCCTCCGATGAGATCATCAGCGCGCTGCGCGAGGCCGGCCTCGACACCGACATCGAAGTCGACATCCAAGCCGAGGACTTCGAGACGGACAGCCGGCGACAAACCTACTC
>CAZOOU010000055.1:0-7594 GCA_964581495.1 uncultured Haloferacaceae archaeon | reverse complement strand
CAGTCGAACGCAACGTCAGCCCGCGAGCCGACGCGTTCGGTGACGGCTTTGACGATGCTGACCTTGTGGTCGATTTCGACGCCGCGCAGGTGGCGGTTCGCTCGGTCTTTCTCGTGGCCCGAGGGCACATCGAGATCGAACTTGAGCGCGTCGTAGCCCAGCTCTTCGACGACGCGTTCGGCCTCGTCGGCGCACGCGGTCGGATCGGCCTCGTCGGCCGTGTGGCAGTCACAGTAGACCCGGACTTTGTCGCGGTATTTGCCACCGAGCAGTTGGTAGGCCGGAATGTCGAGAATCTTGCCAGCCAGGTCGTGGAGTGCAACCTCGATACCCGAGATTGCAGTGACAGTAACCCCACCAATCGAGCCCTCGCCGGACATTTTCTGGACGAGATGCTCGGTCATCCGGTCGATGTCGAGGGGATTTTCGCCGATTACAAAGGGTTTCATCCGCTCGATGAGCTCCGGTGCGCCCGCGCCCCAGTAGGCCTCGCCGGTGCCGACAACCCCGGCGTCGGTGTAGATTCGGACGAGCGTCCACGGGAAGTTGCCGTCGACCATCGTCGTCTGGACATCGGTGATTTCGACGTCCCGGCCGCCGCCGCGCGTGCCCGCGACGCCCATCGTCTCTGCCGACAGCTCCCGCATGGTGTACTCCGCGTTCGGATCGTGGAGTGAGTCGTAGTTGACCATACCACGGCTTCTATCTGCAACCCTAAATAGTACTGGCGTTCGGAAACAGCGGTGTTAACCCAGTTAGACAGCGATATAAAAAATTTATTATACACCGAGTAACTATTTTTGCGGTCCGTAGAGAAAGCGACCAGCCGACCAATAAATCCGAAGGTTCACTCCGGCGGCCCGCTGAGAAAGACCAATGAGTGGGACGGAACTCTCAGGAACTCGCGCGTGGCTCGCGGCGGCCCGTCCGCAGACGCTGCCGGCGGCGGCGGCCCCAATCGTCGTCGGTGGGGGGTTGGCTTGGAACAACGGTGTCTTCGCACTGGGGCCACTGCTCGCGGCGTTCGTTGGGGCAGCACTCATCCAGATCGGCACCAACTTCGCCAACGACTACTACGACGCGATCCAGGGCGCAGACACTGACGCCCGCGAGGGGTTTACTCGCGTTACCCAGTCAGGCATTATCGCCCCAGAACGCGTCAAGAAAGCGATGTATCTCACGTTCGCCGCAGCCATCGCTGTCGGCAGCTATCTGGTCTATGTCGGGGGTATTCCCATCTTAGTTATTGGCCTCCTATCGGTGATCTCAGGCATTGCCTACACCGGCGGGCCCTACCCGCTGGGCTACCACGGCCTGGGCGATCTGTTCGTCTTCGTCTTTTTCGGCGTTATCGCCGTGATGGGCACCTACTACGTCCAAGCGGCGGCTGTCCTCGCCGCGCCGCTGTCGACTACAATCCCGCCGGGAACCGTTACCTGGATCGCATTCCTGGCCAGCCTGCCGGTGGCAGCGATCTCAACGAACATTCTGGTCGTCAACAACATTCGAGACCGCAAAGAGGACACAACCACTGGCAAACGAACGCTCGCCGTGCGATTCGGCTATCGGGCGAGTCGACTCGAGTATACTGGCCTGTTCGCACTGGCATATCTGACACCGGTGTGGCTATGGCAGATAGAGGGGTTGGCGGCGACCGTCCTGCTCCCACTGCTGACCGTCCCGATTGCAGTGAGAGTCACTCGGACCGTTTGGACCGACACATCGGGAGCCGCGCTCAACCCCGCGCTCGAAACAACAGGGAAGCTGCTGGCGGCCTACTCGCTGTTGTTCGGAATCGGGTTGGGGCTCTGATGTGGGTCGACTCGTTTGAACTCCGGCTCGCCAAGCCGCTTGGCACTGCTGCCGGCCAACTCACCGAACGGCGCGGGTTACTAGTTGGAGTTCGGCGAGCTGGCTACCGTGGCCTCGGCGAAGCGACCCCACTCGCTGGCTGGACCGAATCCTACGAGGCCTGCGAGCGCGCGCTCGCCAAAGCCGCGGCGGATGGACCCACACCAGATCCAGCCGAGACACCAGCAGCCGCTCATGCCGTCGACCTCGCTGAACTCGACGCGGCTGCCAGACACAACCACCAGTCGTTGGCTGCGGAACTTCGCACGGCTACGTATAAATCGGATCAGCCACTGCCAGAGACGGTTCCGGTCAACGCCACCATCGGCGACGGAGGTGTCGACGAAACAGTGGATGCGGCTCTCGCTGCGACCGAAGCGGGCTTCGAGTGGCTCAAACTGAAAGTCGGCGTCCGAAACCCCGAGGTCGATCTCGAACGGGTGCAGGCAGTGGCTACCGCGGTCGGCGACGGTGTTAGCCTCCGCCTAGACGCCAACGGTGCGTGGGACCGCCCAACAGCCGACCGGATGGTCGACCGGCTGGCCGATCTCGGGATCGAATCCATCGACTACATCGAACAACCGATTGCGGCCGACGATCTCGACGGGTTGGCCGCGCTTCGAGGTCGTGGCATCGACATCGCCGTCGACGAATCACTGGCCAACTACTCGCTCGCAGAAATCATCGAAACACAAGCGGCGGATGGTGTCGTCATCAAACCGATGGCTGTCGGCGGGCCAACACGTGCAGTCGAGATCGCCAAACGCGCACGAAACGAAGGGATCGAGCCGGTTGTGACGACGACCGTCGACGCCGTTGTCGCCCGCACGGCTGCCGTTCACGTTGCGGCCGCGATTCCAGATGTGACTGCCTGCGGATTGGCGACCGGCTCGCTGCTTGCGGACGATCTGGCAGCCGACCCCGTCGACGTTGTCGGTGGACGCGCGCGGCTACCGGCTGGTGACGGTCTTTGTGAGGATGCCTTCGTTGGGCTGTGGCCCGACGACAGTAACTAATTAGGCCTCTTCTTGGTCGACCACGTCGACCGCACCGAGCATTCCTTGGGTCTGGTGAGGAGTACAGACATAGCGGTAGACGCCTGGCTCGTCGAACGTGTACGAGAACGTCTCGCCCTCTTCGACGTGCCGGTCGCTCTCGAAAACACCGTTTTCTTCGACGACGTCATGGCTCCCACCGAGTCCAGTCCACTCCCAGATGATCGTCGTTCCGGTCGTGATTCTGACGGCTGCTGGATCGTAGGCGAGCCCTTGGCCGGCTCCGACCGCGACGGTCAGCTCGTCGCTGTCGGTTTCGTCGACTGTTCCCTCGAAGTTCCGGGCTCCCTGAAACCAATCGCCGTACGTGTCTGCTTCGATATCCTCGTCGTCACCGCCAAGACAGCCCGCGAGAGAAACCGCAAACCCGCTGGCTGTGGCTCCAAGCACCGTGCGCCGACTAGGTAGCTCGTCCATACGATCAGTAGGAGCCGACTACCTATGAGTCATGCTTTTTGCGCCCACGCGATACGCTGATACGGCGGGCGGTCGTACCACACCCATGAGCAACTGGACGGACGCGATCGTCGGCCACCGGATGACAGTCGACCAGGAGTTCACCGACCGGGTGCAGGCCTCACAGTTCAGCAACGCCGAGTGGGGGCTGATTATGACTGCAACCGAGTTCGAAATCGAAGACGCCGACGACCCAGAGGCGGCGCAGGTCGTCGCCAACACCGACAACGTCGCGTCGATTATCCCCGAACTGGAGTCGATTCGCAGTCAGACGGCCGCGATGGGCGGCCAGCCAGCCGGCCAAGCCGAGAGCACAAAACCCAGTGGTGGCTTGCTCGACGCACTGAAATCCGCACTGGGGTTCGGCGATGACGGCTCGACGAGCGTCGACCAAGCGAAGTTGGACGCCGCCGAACAGCTAACAAGCGAGTACGCCGAGGCGTTGCAGGCGCATCTCGAAGACACCAACAGCTTCGAGCAGGCCAGAACCGCGTATCTCGAAGCCGACAGTTAGCCGTCGCCGCTACGGAACAGCGTGAGTTCCTCGACTTCGTAGATGTTGAGCAGCTCCGTGACGAGTTCGTCGTAGCTTTCATCGTTTTCTCGGAGCCCGTCCAGCCGATCGACCGTTTCGTCGCTGAGTTCGATCTGTGGCATACCGTCCCGCTCGGGAGCCAGCGTCTTAGCTCAATTGGCAGGCTACCACGGAGGTCGACAGTCGACAGTTGGGAGGTCAATATCTTTCAGTGCGACCCATCCGCTGCACGAGGGAGCGTCAAAACGATCCGAGCGCCGCCGGTCGCGGCCTCGGTCCGAATCTCGCCGCCGAGCAGCGAGACCGTCCAGTAGACGAGCCAGAGCCCGAGGCCGGTACCGTGTTGGAGCGGCGTCTCCTCGCCGGTCCGGATGGCCTTCCACTCGTCGTCAGGAATCCCTGGCCCGTTGTCGGAGACCGTGATGTCGACCCAGCTGTCGGCCGGTTTCGATCCGGCAGGCCCAACGGTCATGGCGACTGTTGGCTCAGGGTCGTCGTTGTGGACGACCGCGTTGTCGAGCAGTTCGAGCAGGGCCATCTTCAGGCGCACGTCGGCTCGAACCGAAACGGGATGAAGCTCGTCGACAGTCAGCGTTGCAGCCGGATACGTCGAGTCGAATTCGGTCGTGAGTTCGTCCAACAGCTCGGTCATATCGACTGTGGCGGTCACCTCGCGGCCCTGTTCGAACAGCGACCGCATCGTGCCAGCCTTCTCGCTCAACTGTTCGAGACTGTCGACGCGCTGGTCGATAGCGTCGATCTGCGGCTGGAGGCCAGACGCGACAGCCTCGTCGAGCAGTCGCGTGTTGCCTCTGATGACGTTCATTGCGTTGCGAAGGTTGTGTCGCAACACCCGATTGAGCACCGCCAGTTGCTGTTGGCGTTCTTTGCGCTCGGTGATATCCTGCAGGGCCAACTCGAAGACCGTCTCGCCGTTTTCTTCGACCGCTCGGCCGGTGATCTCCGCCCAGATCGAGTTTCCGGTGAGTGTTTGTAGCTCCAGTTCGACGCCCTCGACGGCACCCTGTTCGAGCAGCTGGTCGCTGAACTGCTTGCGGTCAGCAGGGTCGACGTACAGATCCGAGACCGACAGTGTCTCGAAATCGCTGCTGGAGTGTGCCTCCAGAATGTCGACCAGTCCCTGATTGACAAGCCGGAACTCGCCGTCGGGGCCGGGAGTCGTCCGATAGACACCGATCGGGATGTTCTCGACGAGCCGTTCGTAGCGTTCTAACTCGCCTTGGTGCTGTATCTGCTCCGAGATGTCGACGTAGAGATGAATGTACTCGTCGGCCTCGGGGCCGTCGACCGCGACCCGCCGAAAGAGGAACTCACAGGGCCCGTCGACCGTCTCGCGGGTGACCGCTCGGGGTTCGGCGCTGTCGTCCGGACAGCGGTCCGGGAGGATATCAGCCTCGGTTGTCGGAGCAATGAGTGCGGGAATCGGCTGGCCGCAGGCTGCCGTTTCGCTGTAGCCGAAGGTCTGTTCGAACGGTGTGTTCACCCGTGTAACGCGCTCGATCCCATCGTCGTCGACGACGGTGTTGATAACTGGTTCAGGGATTGCATCGAAGACGGCCCCAAACCGGTTGCGTTCGGTTCGGAGCTGCTGTTCGATCTGCTTGCTCCGGCAGGCCTCGGCGAGTTTGTCGTTGAGCGGTTGGAGTGCCGACCGAGTGATCTCGTCGACTGTCCCGCCGTGTTTGCCAAGCGCGAGCACGCCGAACTCGGGGAGATCGAACAGACAGTAGTGTGCGCCGGAATCGGTCTGGGCCCAGATCGGCAGCTGCGCGCTGCGTGCGTCGTGGGATGTGGCCCCGGGCAACGCCCCGATGGTGGCCTGCAGCGTCTCGTTGTGTTCGGGGACCGCCGGAACGGTCGCAACCGTCTCGTAGTCGGGTCCACCGGGCGTCGGCCGGTGTTGAAAAATCGCCCCGACAGAGCAGTTTAGCTTCTGGAGATACCCCAACAACGCGTCGTCGGCTGTCGCTTCGAGCGTCTCTTTGGGCCCGATCGACAGCGAAATCTCATAGAGCGCCTGAATCCGCTGTTGTCTGCCGCTCATACGTCCTCGATTGCACCCACGACTGCGGTTTTGTTGTAGTAGTCCAAGTGCCCCGATCCGTCGTTGGCGATCTCGCCGATAGTAAGCGCGCCGACAACCGGCAGTTCGTGGTCGGTAACGGCCGCCAGCTCGCGGTCGAAGCCGCATTCGAGATACAGCACCCGCGAAATACAGTCGAAAAACAGCAGTGCGTCGGGGTCGACGTCACCACTCACGGCGTGATCGTAGGCCGTTCGGGCGGCCTCGACAAGCGAGTCGGGATCGCCCTGAAGCACACTCAAAAACTCGCCTTCAGGGATGTGGCCGAAACACGACATCGAGCCGTCGTCGACTGAAAAGGGGTCACGAACGACCTGTTCGGCGTCCATGCGGGTGATACCGAACGGATGGGATTTGGCGATCTCAAAGAAGTTTTCGGCAGTGACTGTCCGGCCCACGTGGGGTTCGATAACCTCCCGATACAACTCAAAGGCGGGTCTGCCGTCGAGTGTGTGTAGCGTCGAGCCTGCCGCGTCGGTGACGCGAAAGGGGCCGTCGATCTCAGTCCAGCCGTGGTTGACACCGATCGATGTCGGGGCGGGCAGCGTCGCGACGACGGCGGCGTCGCTGATGACCCCGTCGTTGGTGAACAGACAGGGTGTGCTCTCCGAATCGAGGCTCCCCGCGCCGCCGCCGATCACGTTGAGGTCGACGCTGTAGGTTCGAAACAGTGCCTGGATGAACTGCTCGATACACTCGCTGTAGGCGTCGACGAAGACGAACGCGGTTTCGTAGCCCTGGGCCGGCAGCGTTGGGTCCAGCGACTCGCGGAAATCGGTGGTCGGATCGCTGAGGTTCGGAATCGTCGTCACGGCCGGCTCCGCAGCAAGGCCGACAACCAGCGCGCCGCTGTCGGTGTTCGTGCCGCGGTGAACGACCTCAGGGAAGATCCCACCGAAAATCGGCACCGACAGTTCTTGGAGGACTGACTCGAAGCCCGCGGTCCCCAACGCCTCGTCGGGGGTCGCAAGCAGTAGTATCCCGTCGACTGACTCCGCGTCCGCTGTCGAAACCAGCGTCTCTTGGAGGTCGTCACCCGGGACCGAGCTGAAGGTGACTTGCATCTATGAAGAGTGTTAGAACTGTGCGTAATATAATCACGGCTCCAATTATCACGCCCGAAAATAGGGCCGAAACTGTTTTTATGTCAGCCAGAGGCAGTCTAGAGCTTGTCGACGATGGCCGCAGTCATCTCTTTGGTGTTTGCGTCGCCGCCGAGGTCGCCAGTGCGTGGGCCCTCCGCCAACACGGTTTCGACGGCCGTCTCGACCTCCTGAGCCTCGTCGCTGTAGCCGAGGTGGTCGAGCAGCATCGCCGCCGAGAGGATCGTCGCCGAGGGGTTGGCGATGCCCTGGCCAGCGATGTCGGGGGCGGTGCCGTGGACCGGCTCGAAGAGGGCATTATCGTCGCCGATGTTGGCGGAGGGAAGGAGACCGAGCCCGCCGACGAGCCCCGCCGCGAGATCCGAGAGCACGTCGCCCGCGAGGTTCGGACAGACGATCACGTCGAACTGCTCGGGGTCGAGACAGACGCGCGTCGCAAAGGCGTCCATCAGCACCTCGTCGGTGTCGACGCCCCGTTCGTCGGCGACGC
>CAZOOU010000054.1:1906-7621 GCA_964581495.1 uncultured Haloferacaceae archaeon | reverse complement strand
TGGGTGTGGCTCGTGGTGGTGATTACGTCCTGAAACTCGTGTTGGATCGTATGCAGTTGTTCGATGACGGGTTCGTGTTCGTAGTCGAAGGCTAACACCGCCGCCACCTCGCCGTCGACGGCTTCGAGTTCGGCGTGGGCCTCGATATACTCCTGCATTGCCTCGCGGACGGCTCGCGACCGCGAGTCGAACCCCTCGGCTTGCCAGGTGTCGTCGAACTCGGCGAGTAGTTCGTCAGGGATGTTGAAGCTCGTCCGCATTAGCTGCTGGTTGGCTGCTGTGACTCAAAGAGCTTCGTGTTCGCCCGTTAGTCGTCGGTTGCTCGACCGTCACTCTCGACCGACTGGCGGCTGTTGTTGTCGAGTGCCCGCATCAGCGTTGTTACGAGGACCTGTGCCAACTTCTTGTCTGTCGTATCGAAGCCGTCGACAGCGGTCGCTGCCGCAACGAACACGCCGTGGTCGCCGGCGGGAACGATCAGCTCGCTTCTGATCGGTGTCTCGTCGTTGTAGACGCCATCGCGCTCGCGGATATCGCCCGCAAAAATCGCTTCGCCGGACTCGTACACCTCCCAGACGAGTCCTTCGCCGCGTTCGATCGCCGGTGACTCGCCGAGTACTTCGGCTACTTTTTCGGTTGTGCGGACGGGAACCAACCGCTGTGGGCCGTCCGGTTCGGGGACATAAAACGCTGCGAGCCGCATATCCAGAACTCCCTCGGCGGCTCCAATGGCAATCTCGACGGCCTCTTCGAAGCTTTCGGTGTCGATCAGCTGTCTGGTCGTCGCCTGAAGGGCTTCGAGTCGCTGTTCGCGCTGTTGTCGAGCCGAAATATCCCGGACGACACCCACACTCCCGTCGTACGTGCCGTCGACAGTCGTCACTGGTGCGATATTGATCTCGGCGGAAATCGTCCGGTCGTCGACTGTCATGACTGTCACTTCGTAGGTCGACCAGTCGGTCGCGGAGTCCGCATAGATCTCGGCCAGTAGGTCGCTGCCGGCCTCGTAGCTCGCGTCGTCCAGAAAATCCCGGGCGTTCATCCCGATGACATGTGACCGATCACAGCCGAGCATTTCGGCGAGCGCCTCGTTGGCGAGTGTGATTTTGCCGTCGGCGTCCAAAATGTACATTGGATCACCCACTGTCTCGACGAGCCGTTGGTACTGTCTGAGTTCGCGCTGGGTCTGGTAGCTTTCGACGGCGTTCAGTATCCGGTTTGCGAGCAGTTGATACTGTTCGGTGCTGGTCTGTTTCTGCAGATAGTCGGTCGCGCCTGCCGAAATGGCGTCGCTGGCTACCGTCTCGGAGCCTTCGCCGGTAAACAGAATAAACGGCAACTCCGTGTGGGACTCACGAACGGTTTCGAGAAACTCGATCCCGTTCGTCTCTGGCATCTGGTAGTCACTGACGATACAGTCGACCCCATCGTCGAGTGTCGTCAACCCGTCTTTGGGGCTGGTTTCGGTCTGTATCTCGAAGCGGTCGTCCTGCTGGGCAAGAAACTCGGCGGTGAGTTCCAGAAACGAGGACTCGTCGTCGACGTGGAGGATCCGGATCGACTCCGCCATACCGTTGGTATCTGGACAGCGAGAACGTAATTGTTCTGGTCTCTCATACTTTTTGTTGTCATGTATCCATCAGCTCCACTACAGATGGAGCCGGTCGACCGAGAGGTTAGCTATCGAGCGTCGGCGGCTGCTCGCGGCCGATGTGGATCGCCTGGCCCTCGATGTCTTCGAGTGCGGCGACAAGCCCGCCGACTTCGACAACGCCGTCGTCGGTTTCGACACAGAGCGCGGCGACCTCTTCGGAGTCTTGGAAGGCAATGTCGACGACCTTGCCCGAGATAACCCGTGAGTCGCCGGTTTCGATATCTCTGCCCTCGACGGTTGCATAGAACTCGCCGCCGAGACCGCGGATATCCTTGACTGCACGGCGGATCGAGGCATACCGCCGGGGGAAGGGCCGTTCGTTGGTGTTGACCGCCAGCGTCTCGGCGGTGCTCCACAGGACGGTCCCGAAAAACCCGGAGATCAGAAAGCCGAGGGCCGACCGGTTGAAAATAACCCCGTACCGATCCGTGTCGTTCCGGAGGGCATCCTGTGTCGCATACACCGAGTGCTCGCCGTCTGCGACCGCCAACACCGGCGTCGTGATGCCTCGCCGGGCCCGGACTGTTGTCGCCACCGAAAGATACTCGAACGTCTCGGGAGCCGGTGCGGCACTCGCCGGTGTCACCAGCAGATCAATGCTGACACCGTTATTGATCTGCGTCTGAAGATCGTCGGCGAACTCGACCAGTAGCTCGGGCGTCAGCGATAACATAAGTTCGTAGTCGGCGGCCTCGATCGACTCTTTGAGATGTCGCACGATCGTCGACCGTGATTTAACCAACGAGACGGCCTCGGTTTCGCGGGCGGGCGCTGTGTACCGCGCGGCGAGTTCGTCGACCATCTCGGTGAACGACGATTGGACCTCTCCAAAGGCGTTTTCGGGATCGATGGCGACGACCTGCATCGGTCTCGATTCCCGGAGTTCAACCAGTTCGCGGTCCGCAAGGCTTCGGACTGTATCGTACACCCGTGGCTGCGGAATATCGGTGTGGTCGGCGATCTCGCTGGCGGTCAGCTGGCCGCGTTCGAGCACGGCGAGATAGGCATCGATCTCGTACTCGCCGAGATTGAACCGGTCGCCCACCCTATCGAGCAGCTGTCGGAGGTCGTCTGGCATAGATATGATACGGTTGGACACCGCTATCAAATTTACTATTATTCGAGTTGCACGCGATTCTGAAACGCCGTATCCTCATAGACTACTGACCGTCATGGGAGGAAACGCTTTTTCCGACGGACAGTCTCCGGCCTGTATGTATCGTTCCGGGCCGCCGCTACAGACGGTCGACGGCGACAGTGTGGCGGATTTCCTCGCTCAGAATCTCCCGAGTTGGTTGCAGTTTCCCGGCTACAGTGTGGTGGCGGCGGTGCTCGTCGTTATGGCTGGGGTCTGGCTCTCGAAGCTGTTGGTGCGACTGCTGGGTCGACCCATTGCTCGCCGATTTACCCGACAGAGTGTCGCCCAGACCGTTCTCGGCGGGGTTCGTGGGCTCACTATCGGGACGGCGTTGGTCGTTGCGGCCTCGATTGTTGGCTTCGGCGTCGGCGACATCGTCCTCCAGGTCGCGGTGTTTTCGGCCGTGGTCGGTATTATTCTCGCGCCCATCGTCGGCAACATCATCAACGGCGTGTTCGTGTTAGCCGACCAGCCGTTCGAAATCGGTGATATGATCGAACTCGACGACGGAACACGCGGCTTTGTCGACGACATCACGATTCGGTACACCAAGATTTTCACCCTTGACAACACGTTCTTGGTGATTCCGAACGGCAACATCCGGGAACGCGATGTGGTCAACTACTCCGCCGAGGACGAACGCACTCGCCTTTCGTTGGACGTCCTCGTAACTTACGAGTCGGATATTCCCGAGGCGCGTCGACTGATGGAACGAGCCGCCAGAGACACCGACGAGGTGATCGAAGGCGGTCCCGACATCCGGGTCGGCAGCGCGCGGTACCCCGCCAATCCCGGCGCATTGATCGCTGATTACGGCGACAATGGGATTCTGCTGCAGCTTCGCTACTGGGTCAAAAAGCCATACAAGATCGGCACGATCGAATCGAACGTCCGAACGAAGATCCGCGAGGCGTTTGCGGCCAGCGAGGCCACCACCGAGATGGCCTACCCACACCAGCATCTGATGTTCGACGACACCAGCGGCGAAGCACAGGTCGCGCTCCGCAACGCAGCAGCCGCCTCATCCGACTCGGCTGATACGTCTGGGACCTCGACGTCTGGAGCGTCGACATCCGAGACGGTCGACTCCTCACCAGCTGTCGACGGTTCAGCGGCCGCCGATGGTTCAGCGACCGAACCGTCCTCTCGGACGAACGACAGAAAACCCTAAGGGTAGGGATGGTACGGCCCGTCGACGGCGGACTCGAACCCGAGTGATTCTGGCACAGTCTCGGCGCGCTCGCCGAAGTACGACTCGCCAGTAAACAGCGGCTGGGCCGACGGCACGACGGCTCGGACGGCCTCGAAGCCCAGTGTTTCGACATCTCTGGTCGTCAGCCGGGCCGCATAGCTGTCGAGGCCAACCTCGGCCAGCCGGTCGCAGACGGCGTCGAGTTCCGCCCGACCCGAGATCTCAGGGGCTCCAAGCGAGTCGACCGGGATTCGACTTTCGGCGTCGACGAACTGCTGGGCGGGCTCCGGAAAGTCTGCATACTCGCCGATGGCGGCCTTTTCAGCGGCGGCTTGGTCGGGACCCATTGCTCGGAGTTCCATCCAGTTTTGGAGGGCTTCGGCAAGCGCCGACCGCGCGGCGGCGACCGGATCGAGATTCGCGCCCGAGCCGACCGCGAAGTTGGGCCACTCGCCGTCGCGGTGGACCGCAACCGCGACCACCGGCACGTCGACGTCTTGGGTGACCAACAGCGGCGTCACCGTCAACGATTCGGCGCTGGCTCGCTTTTCGAGTTCGTCGAACACCTCGTCGTCGACGGCCAGTCCCAGCGGCTCGAAGGTTGAATACCAGCCAATCATCGTCGCATCGCGCTCGATGACCTCGTACAGCCCCGAGAGCACCGCCTCTATCGTCGAGTTGCCGAGGCCCAAGCCTGTCGTGATCGCCGGCCGGTAGCGTCGCGTCGACGGCGGAAAACAGACGAATTCGGCGGGCAATGAGACCGACTCCTCAGTCTGGAGATTGCGACCGTCGACCCACTCGATGCGATCCTCTGGGTCCGGCGTCTCGTAGCTCTCCGGGCGGACAAACTGCCGCGGCGACACTGGGTTGGCGAGCGTCCCCTCCGAGCCACCTTTCAGCTCGCTTCGGCGGTAGACGCCCGCGCTGTAGCGTTCGAGCCCCTCGCCGATGGCTTTCATATACGCCCGGTCCCAGTCGGCGTCGACGCCCGCGGCGAACTGGGCGGCGCTCACATCGCTAAAGCCGCTTGTCTCGGCCGTCTGGGCGATGTAGTAGGGTACCGGAAACGACTCGCGTTCGCCCACCTGGCTCAACAGTCCAAGCCGGTCGTCGACGGCTCTCTCGCCCCGTCCGAGTGCGTTTTGGAGGTCGACTGACCGATGCGAAAGCGACAGCTGGCGATCCGGGGGAGTTTCCTCGCAGTCACAGCCCGGCACCGCAAGCAGTCGACGCTCGCGCCACGGGATTTCGACAGTTCGACCGGCAGACCGACTGCCGGACAGCAGTCCGATCAGTTCGCGGCCCGCGACTGCACCGGCAAAACGCACCTCACTGCGCGAGCCACGCGCTTCGCTGGCACGCTCGCCGTCGGCGTTGGCCGCCACACGGGTACGGAGACACTGATAACAGGCCGAATCGGGGCCGTACAGCGAGACGGCCGCATCTAGTTGCTCGAGCGGTCGACCACCGATACCGCCGATTTCGACCGCCACCCACCGATCGAAGACGGCTGTGGCCTGCTCGAAGACGGGTGCGCCGGCCGGTGCGACGACTGCGCCAGTCGACGGCAGGTCGCTCTCGTCGCTCACCGAACCAGGCTCAAGTCGGCGAACCGAGAGGTCGACGTCGTCACAGGCGGCAGTCAGTGCTTCGGCAGCCGGGCCGCTGCCGACGAGACCGAGTTCCATGGCTCACTCTGTGGGTGGGACGTACAATAACACGGCGATG
>CAZOOU010000054.1:0-1806 GCA_964581495.1 uncultured Haloferacaceae archaeon | reverse complement strand
CAGTCAGTCGAGCAGTTCGTGGCTAATCTCGGCCAACTCGTCGGCCGCCGCCTCACGAAGCCGGTCGTCGCCGAGTTGGAGTCGAAGACGTGGTCGACCAACGTCGATAGGGACTTTTTCGGTGGCGATCAGCCCCTTTTCTTCGAGTTTGGTTTTCGTCCGCGAGAAGGTCGCTTTGCTTGCAATGCCGACGTCTTCGCCCCATTTGGAGATGTCGTACAACAGCACCTCGTTTTTGGCTGCGACGAGCAACGAGATGGTGACCTCATCGAGCCCCTCGCCGTCGCCGCGGGCGGTATCCAAGCCGGCCAGAACGGCATCGAAATCCGCCTGTGGCTGCTCGCCGATGTCGGCTGCCAGCGTTTCGCGAACCCGTGAGATCGGTGGGGTTCGAAGGCCGAATTCGTCGGCAGCCTCCCACTGTTCGTGGTACGTTTCACGAGCACTCTCGACGAACGTGTCGTCTTCGGTCGTCAGGGCGGCGATTCGATCGCCGGCTTCAACGAGGGCCAACACCGATTCGTCCGAAATCAAAAGCGAGTTGGCCGCTGTTCCGTCGAGCGTCCGCAACGACAACAGACCGCTGTCGATCAGATCGGCCGCCTTACTGGCAACCAGAAAGTCTTCCATCGTCGCTTTGATCGCACGCTCGTCGGCCAACATCCGAACCGTCGGCAGCTCGTCGCCGAAGTCGGTTGCAACCTCGACCAGCGACTGTATCGTCGCTTCGGTCGGGTCGATCAACAACAGATCATCGGTTGCTTCTGAGAGGGCTGATTGTAGGATATCGTTGATATCCTTTTTGAGTAAATTTGAGACCATTTACGATATAGTATAAGGGTACATCTACTATTTAATATTGACGGGTCGACACAAGCATATCTCTCTATCAGTCGCTAAATTAACGCTGGAGGGCGATCAGTAAACTGTCTTGTATCATCTTCGGTTAAATTATTTTGGCCGACTGGCTGTGGTTGTGCATCGTCGTGGCCAGCCTCCACACCGAGGATATAAATGTCATCACGGCCGACAGCCACCATATCGTGTCGACCGACCAGACATCGGGGTGGGCCCGCTATTTTGGGTTTGAATCCCCCTACGACAATCAGGTCGACGCCATCGAAACCGCGATCGACACCGCCCGTAAGGGCGGCTATCTCGCCATGGAGGGTCCCTGTGGAACGGGCAAAACAATGGCCGCGCTGACCGCGGCGGCGTTTTTGCTCCGCGAGACCGATCGCTTCGAGAACGTCTTTGTCGCCACGCCGGTCAAACAGCAACGCCAGCAGTTTATCGAAGATTTGCGAACGATCAACCGCGGGCTCGACGAGCCGCTTTCGGGCGTCGGCTTGGTCGGCAAACGCGATCTCTGTCCGTACGGCCGCGAGGGCTGTTTTCCCGACGATTCGAGCGTCCAATCGCGGTGCGAAGAGCTCCGCGAATCGACCGCCGAACTCGTCCGAGACGACGATTCGGGCGGCCACCGCGGCTCGTCGGTCGACCCAGCAACTTCCGACCGCGACACCGAAGCGGGCCCCGAACCCGCCGCCCGAATCGAGGGCACAAGCGACGAGGCCGAACAGTGGTGGGATGCTGATCGCGCCCGCGAACTGGTCACGACGGCGCGGCAGGACCGTGCGGCAAGCGACAGCGCGCCCCTGTCGACTGCGGGTGCGACCGCGCCGTACGGCCGGGCGCAACCGTCGGCTCCCGAAACGATGACCGAAAGCGAGTCGACGCCGCTGTACTGCCCGTTCGAGGCCGACTGGTACGCCCGCGATACGGGCTCGCCGGTCGGCTTCGAGC
>CAZOOU010000053.1:0-7762 GCA_964581495.1 uncultured Haloferacaceae archaeon | reverse complement strand
CTGGGCTACATGTCGCTGGGCCAACCCTCGACGACACTCTCGGGTGGTGAGGCCCAGCGCGTCAAACTCGCCGAAGAGCTGGGCAAAAAACAGACCGGTGACACCCTCTACCTGCTCGACGAACCAACCACCGGCCTCCACAAAGAAGACGAGCGCAAACTCATTGATGTACTTCAGCGACTCGTCGACAACGGCAACAGCGTCGTGGTCGTCGAACACGAGCTGGATCTGGTCAAAAACGCCGACCATATTATCGATCTCGGACCAGAGGGTGGCGAAGGCGGCGGCCAGGTTGTCGCCAGCGGCACCCCAGAGGCGGTTGCCCGAACCGACGGCTCGTATACGGGTACGTATCTCAGAGATCTGTTGCCCGCCGTCGACCGAGAGGGTCCGCGATCGGATCGCCGCAAGCCCGCCAAAGCAGCCAGCGACGATTAGCGGCCAACCCATTTTTCTGCCGGAGTAGCAACTGCCTACCGAGTGGCCTTCGACAGTAGTGGCCGTATTATTTTATTCGTCTCCGACAGTGAGCGGGCAATGAATACGCCTCCTCGGCGTCGACGGTCAGTGCTCGCCGCAGCCGGTGGAGTCGTGGTCGGACTCGCCGGCTGTCTCGGCGACCGACTCCCCGAACCCGACGAGGGCGATGCGCTGGTTGCCGAACTCTGGATCCGCGACCGAGCTACCGGAGAGATCGTCGCCGACACCCACCACGACCACTGGCACGGCTCACTTCCGGCTGTTCGACTCGGTTCGGCCCGTGAGTTCGATGCGGAGTTCATCGACGCCAACCGCGAGACCATTCGGCTCGGCGACGACGAACCGTTTGAGGTGACTGCCACAGTTGCCGAGGCGTCTACGGATGACACACTGACTGTCGAGAGCCGTGGTACTCACGTTCAGCTCACGGGCGAGGATACCGGCGAGGCCGAACTCGTCTTTCGACTCTCGGAGGCCGACGACACTGTCTGGGAGGCACCACCGACTCCCATCGAAGTCACGGCCCCTACATGATAGCTGCCGGCTGGGTTCAGTTTGCCACCGGAGTTTTCTACACCTCACGTGGAATGGCCTGCTATGGTCACCTGCTATCTGGCGATGCGGAACGCCCTCCTTGTCGTCTCCAAGGAGCCGGCACCGACTGTTGCGTATCGGCTCGAAAAGTACGCCCTCGACTGTCTGGCAGTCGACTCCGCCGTCCCCAACCGACTGTTCGTCGGAACCGCCAAAAACGGTCTCCTTCGGAGCGTCGACGGCGGCGAGACGTTCGAACGCGTTGGAGGTGACGCGATTGGCCCTGACGCAATTACAGCGGTCGCGGTCGGCACACGAAGTCCCGACGAACTCTGGGTCGGCACCGAGCCGAGTCGGGTGTATCGGTCGACCGACGCCGGCGAGTCCTGGACTGAGAAGACGGGCCTCACTGACCTTCCGTCTGCCTCCGAGTGGTCGTTTCCACCGCGTCCCCACACCCATCACGTCCGGTGGATCGAACCCGATCCGTACGACTCCGATCATCTGTACGTTGGCATCGAGGCCGGCGCGCTCGTCCAGACGCACGACGGCGGCGAGACGTGGGAGGATCGCCGCCCCACCGCCCGGCGGGATATTCACTCAATGGCGACTCATCCCGAACTGCCGGGCCACGCCTGGGTGGCCGCCGGCGACGGCTACGCCGAAACCCGCGACGGCGGGGCGAGCTGGCTCAAACCCCAGGAGGGTCTCGATCATCGCTACTGCTGGAGCGTCGCCGTCGACCCCGCCGACCCCTCCTGTGTCCTGGTTTCGGCAGCCCACGGCGCGCGGTCGGCCCACACGCCCGACACTGCCGACAGCTACATCTACCGTCGGCGCGGCGGCGGGCGGTGGCAGCGACTCGATGATCGGGGAGCACCGGTGGGCGAGGGCGTCGTCCGGGCGCAGTTGGCGGCTGGAGAGGCTCCAGGGGTACTGTATGCGGCGACTAACAAAGGGTTGTACCGAACTGCCAACCAGGGGTCGTCCTGGACCGAACTCGACGTTCGGTGGGACGACGCGCTGACTGAGCAGACGCCGCGCGGGCTGGTTGTTGTCAGCGACGTATAAACTGACAAACTATATGGGCGGCCCCACAACGAGTGGTATGTACGATTTCGTTGTCGTCGGTGTCGGCCCTGCCGGCGCGCGATTTGCTCGTCGGGCAGCCGAGGAGGGCTACGACGTGCTCGCGCTCGAAAAGGGGACCATTGGCGAGCCGCTGGCCTGTTCGGGCCACGTCAGCACCGACATCTGGAATTTTGTGCCTAAGGCGGCCCGCGACGACCTGTTTCAGAACCGAATCTACGGCGCGAACTTTTATACTGGTGGTCCTGACTCGGAGGGTCATCTCTTTTATAAAACCGAGGCGGTTTCGAACGTCATCGACCGCGTCGGCCTTGACCGAACCCTGGCTGAGTGTGCCCGCCGCGCTGGTGCGGATGTCCGGGAGGGCCACACGGTTACCGGAATCGAGGAACACCCGACTCACGTCGACGTGACTGCCTCGGTCGCGGGCCACGAGGGAACCCAAACGTTTGAGGCGAAAATGGTCGCCGGCTGTGATGGCCCCGTCTCGCGGGTGCGTCGGGCTGCCGGTCTGCCTGAACCCGCCGAAAAGCTCCATGGCGTGCTCGCGTTTACCGACGAGGTCGACCACTCCGATCACGTCGATGTTCATCTCACCGTGCCACGCTTTTTCGCCTGGCGCATCCCGCGCGGCGAAGCTGGCGTCGAGTATGGACTGGCTACCCCGCCGGGCGACGACGTGACCGATCGGTTCGAGCAGTTAACGGCTGCCTACGGCGTCGAGACCGACCGATTCTGTTCGGGCGCGATCCCGGTTGGGCCACCGGAGTCGGTGACCACCGACCGCGTGTTTCTGATTGGGGATGCGGCAGGCCAGACCAAACCGTTTACTGGCGGGGGGATTCTGTACGGGATGACCGCCGCCGACTGTGCGGCCCGGCATATCCAGCCGGATCGCCCCGAATCGCTGGGAGTTTACGAGTCGGCGTGGCGCGAGACGCTGTCGGCCGAAATCCGGCTGGGCCATCTCATCCGGCGGGCCTACTCGCTGCCCGAACCGATTCAGCGCGTCGGCCTTGCGGGGCTGGCCGGCGAGATCGGCGTTCACATGGACAAACCGAGCTCGTTTTTCTCGAAAACGCATCTCAAACGGCTGTTTTCGTAGGTGCCAACCGTCGACCTCACTCCGAGACGGTCGCCAGCCGAACGGTCAGTTGGCTGCCGCGTGGCTCGACCGGCGTGTAGTCGAGATCGCCGCCCACGCTGTCGAGTGCCCACCGGACGAGCCACAGGCCGATGCCGATCGCATGGTCGGTCGGCGTCTCGGTTTCGGCATCAAGCGCCTGGCGTTCGGCTTCGGGAATGCCGGGGCCGTTGTCCGTGATCTCGATGTTGAGCATCCCCGCTTCGAGGCTGGTTCGAACGGTGACTGTTGGAGTCTCCTTGTCGGAGTGGTCGACTGCGTTTGTCAACAGCTCAGTGATGACGAACTGAACGACCTGCCCGGCGCGTATTTGAGCAGTCGCTATCGGTCCGCTCTCGATGGCTGCCTTTGGTCTCGATTGCCGAAGCCGTTCGAGACATTCTGTGAGGATATCGGCGGCATCCGTTGGTTTGTCGGCAGCCGCGTCGGCTTCGAGTGCGGCCCGGAACCGTCTGGTTTTCTCGCTGAGCGACAACAGCTCGTCGGCGGTCTCACAGATCGTGCTCGCATGGAGCGGTACGGCCTCAGTGCTCGTCCCCTCAGCGAGCGTCTGGGCGTGGCCGAGAATTACGTTGAGCCGGTTGCGGAGGTTGTGTCTGAGCACCCGGTCGAGCACGGCGATCTGGTTTTTCCGCTGGTGTTTGCTGGTGACATCCCGCTGGAAGCCCAGAAAGTGGGTGAGCTCTCCGTCCTGAAATACCGGCGAAACGTCCAACGCGTTGTGCCACTCGGTGCCGTCTTTTCGTCGGTTTCGGAGCTCGACCGAGATCGCCTCGCCCGCCTCGACTGCGCGCCGGACCGCTTCGACGGTTTCTGGGTCGGTTGTCTCCGTCTGAAGCACGCGAGGGTTTTCGCCGAGCAGCTCCTCGCTGTCGAGCCCGGTGAGTCGCTCGAACTCGGGGTTGACGTACACCAGCGGGTTGTCCGCGGCTCTGGCGTCAGTGATCGTGATGCCGAGGCTCGCCTCCGCTAAAACGCGCTCGTAGAGTCGGAGCCGTGCCTCTCGGAGATCGCGGCCGCGGAGATCCCGGCAGACGACCTGAAGAATGCCGCTTTCGGGTTCGATCGCGGTCGCTGCAAGCTCGATGTCGACCGATTTGCCGTCGACGACGGCCTCGAACTCGACGAACTCGGTTGTCTGCTGAGTGTGGCCAGCCGCGAGCAGCTCGGCGGCAGCTTCGCGGTCGTCCTGTGCCAGCAGATCGACGAACGCCGAGCCAACGAGCAGGTCGGCCGACGACTCGAACAGACAGCCAGCGGCGGCGTTGGCATACTGAATCTCTCCGTTGTTGAGGACGACCACTGCTTCGGGCAACAGTTCGACGAGCGCGCGGTGGTGCGCGCTCATCGCGCTGCTGTCCAGTGTATGCTGTCTGAGGCGAACTGCCATGCCGAGCCGGTGGCGGAGTTCGGTTTCGTCGACCGGCGAGGAGACGAGATCGACACAGCTGCGGTCGGCCTGTTCGGTGCCAGCCAGCTGCTGCCAGTCGCCGCCGACAACCAACGCCGGGCTGTCGGCTCCGATATCGAGCCGACCAGCGAGATCCTGGAACGCCGATGGATCGACCACGGATAGATCGAATTCGCCGCCGACGAGTGAGTCTGGTTCGACAACTGAGACAACAACCCCCTCGTCGCCCGCCAGCTCCTCGCAGATCCAGTCGGTGTGTTGGGTCGACTCCACTGCACAGCCGACACGGAGCGGGGCCCGCAACGGCTCGAACGGGAGCATCTCGGCGTACTGCGGACTTTGTGTCATTGGTTTCGACGCGCTTGGCCACCGGTCGGCCGGCAATCGGTAGCCGTGTTCACTACAGCCGGTTCAAGACGTAGCTGTATTAACCTATTGCTGTTCTGTCGTATTTTCTGACTGATAGCTCGGCCGGCGCAGCGAGTCGGCACTCCCGGATATGAAGGGAAGCTCGACGACCGCGGCGTCGACGGTCGTCCCGTCGGCCTCGACTGTCAGCGCCGACCGGGGCGACTCGAAGCCGACCATCGCCAGCGCGATCGGCTCGTCCAGCGAGGGACTCTCGACGGCGCGGGTGATCTCGCCGACCTCATCGTCGTCGACCGTCACCGTCGCGCCCGTTTTGACGAGTTCGTCGGTCGTCAGGCCGACCAGCCGCGAACTCGGCTGGCCGCGGTTTTCGACTTTCGAGACGAGCTCTTGGCCGACGAAACAGCCCTTCTCGAAATCCAGGGCGTGGCGCGCGCCGAGCGTGTTCGGAAGCTGTCCCTGGAGTTCGCTGTCGAACAGTGGCGTTCCGGCTTCCAGGGTCAACGAGTCGAGGGTTCGGTAGCCGAACGGCGCGGCGTTGAGTCCGTGGTTGAGCAGCGTATCGTACACTACCTCGGCGTCGTCAGCTCCACAGATTACTTCGTAGCCCTCCTCGCCGGTCGGGTTGTCGCTGGCGACCACCGTCACTCCTTTGTCGCCCATCGAGCCGCGCTCGAAGTGGAGTTCGGGCTCTGGCGCGCCCGCGTGGTTGAGTACGGAGGCGACTTTCTCGGTCGACTGGGGGCCGTGGACGCCGAAGACAGCGAACTGGTCGCTGGCGTCCGTGATTTCGACGTCCTGGATGAACACTTTCTGGCTCCAGTCGTCGACGATGTCGCCCGCCGTCTGCGGCGGGGTGAACAACAGTAGTTTCTCGCCGGCGTTGTAGATGTACAGATCCGACTCGATTTTGCCTTGGGGGTCCAACAACAACGCATAACAGCCCGTCCCGTTCGACTGGGGCACCCGGTTCGAGACGATGTTGTCGACGTACTCGATGCGGTCGTCGCCGGTGATGGTAATAATGCCGTACCCCATCTCGATAACGCCGACGCCGTTGCGGACTGCGCGGTGGGCGACGGTGGGTCGGCCGTAGTGGTCGACGACGTCGCGGCCGCCGCGCGTGGTGAACGTCGCTCCGAGGTCGGTGTGGCTGCCTGCCAGAATCGTCATTGGCGATGCAAGGACCTGCTGGCCCAAAACAGCGACGCCTCGGCCGTCACTCGCGGCTACTCGGAGTTCACGCGAGTGGCGTTCTCAGAGGCCGAGTCGGTCCCGAATTGTTTCGACCAGCGTCTGGTCGGTGTCCTCCGGCGTCGGATCCGTCTCGATAACGTGGTCTGCGGGCTGGATGCGGACGTTGCCACCCCGATTGTCGACCGAAATGAGGCCGTCGGCTTTGAGTGCCGACAGCGCCTGTTCGATGCTGTCGATATCGCGGTCGACCACAGCCCGGAGTTCAAGCACCGTCATTCCCTCGTCGGCGCGGTCGGCGAGGGCGTCCAACACACTGACCTCGACGGCCGGCCGGTCGCGGTACTCGGACTTGGCTCCCATACTCACAGATAACAACGGGAATGGATTTACGTCTACCGGCGGCCTCGGCGACAGCTGACGTCAGACGGGCGGCAGACAGAGAGGGAGTAGCTTTTAGTTACGTACCTCGATATGTCGCCTAATGGGACTCCGGTGTCTGCTCAGTCACGATTTTGGCGAGCCAGAACTCGAACGCGAACGCGAAGAACGGGGAGACGAAGTTATCATCACGGTCAACGAGGTCAAAACCTGCACGCGCTGTGGTGAACGGCGTGTCGTCAGTGAGAACACGGAGGTCACCTCGCTCGACCAGCTCACCGAGACCGCTGCCGACGAGTCGCTTGCCGAACCGCCTGCGGCCGACACACAGGAGCCACCGACGGCGACCGCCGAAGGGGCGGGCGAGCCAACAGCCGCCAGTGACGTCACCATCGATGCCACCGATCCCGAAACCGATGACGCCGAAGTGTTGACCGACGACGCGCCCGAAGATCTGGGGACCGCAGCGGTCGACAACATGACTGTCGACGATGTCGAGGCGGCCGCGGCCGAACCAGTCGAACCAGCAGGCGCCACCGACGACGAAGCCGAAGTTGCTGTCGAAGCCGCAGACGACGACGGTGTTATTCTGTCGGACGAGCCGGCCGACGACGACGAGAGCGACGAGGCAGTCGACCGCAAACCCGGCGAGTGGCCCGAGTACGACGACGATGACACACCCAGCGAAGACGACGGCCGTGCGTGGCCAACTCCGGAGCAAGAAGACGAGGGGTTTTCGGCCGAAGAGCCGACTGACCCACCCGAAGATATGACGTTCGGCGGCGGCTTTACCCCCGAGATCACCGACGACGCAGCCGAGTTGGCCGACGGCGACGACCAGCTGTCGTTTACCCGTGCCGAAGAGACGACCGTCGAGTACGAACCGACCGTCGACGACATCCAAACCGAGTTTTACTGTCCGGAGTGCGGACTGGCACGGAAGGCCGGCAACTCTTCGATGCGCGCCGGCGACATCTGTCCGGAGTGCAAACGCGGCTACATCTCCGAACGACCGATCTGAGCTTACAGCCGCGCTATCTCTCAGCCGGCTGGTAGATTCAAACGACGAAACAGGTAAACCGGCGGCTCGCCAACCCCTGGCCGATGAAGGAGTACAAGATGCGTCGCGGCGAGCATCTCGACGACCGCGTCCCCGATCT
>CAZOOU010000052.1:0-7816 GCA_964581495.1 uncultured Haloferacaceae archaeon | reverse complement strand
CCCTCGATGATGTGGTTGTCCGTCTGACACCAGCCCGCGCCCTCTACCTCAACGACGACGTGGTTCGACCGCTCGGCCGTTGGGCGGTCGACGTCTTCAATGTCCAATGCCTCGCTCATCTCGTGGGTGTACTCGTGGAGTCTGGCTGCTTGCATGGTCCACCACAGTATTCGCCGTAATACGCATTATAATTAATTAAGAACAAGTGTGGGAGGGTTGTGAACATGCTGTTAAGATCGTGGTAATTGTTGCTAACTCAGAGCAGTCGACGGAACTCGCCGAGCGGCGGAAACTGGAGCGTTTTCTCGGCATCAGGGTCCCAGATGTGTGGCTGCAAGGAGTCGACCGACGAGATCAGCGGCGACTGCAATGCGTCGGCTCGCAGCCGGTTGAGTTCGACACCGCCGGCCAAGCGCGTAAACGCCGGCAGGACAACCAACTCTCTGTTGCGATAGCCCGTGGGGTCGACACAGAAACAGGGTCGTTTGACACCCTCAATACGGATTGCTGGATGGTCGTGGCCGATCAGATACCGCTCGCCCCGCAGCTCGGGTTCGGCGTGACCGTGACAGATCACGGTGCCGTCGTCGAGAGAGTGTGCGGACTCGACAGCGTCGGGCCAGACAGCCTCGAGTTGCTGGTCGTGGTTGCCCTTGATGGCAACCACATCACAGCCCCGGTCGACACACCCCTTGTACAGCGTCTCGACCGCGCGGTCGACGCCGTCCGGGACAGTTGAAAAGCTGTGAAGAACGTCTCCTGCAAACACCACCCGCTGTGGCTCGAAACTCGTCATAAGCGACACGAGTCGGTCGTGGATCTCGGTCGACTCGGCAAGCGGTGCGTCGACGGTCGAGGTCGCCGCTCGGCCGAGATGCAGATCCGAAAGCACCAGCGTCTCGGTGGCGGCGAGATACACCGCCCGATCACGGAACGCGATGTCGTCCACACCGGCGCTCAGGCTGAACTGAATAAAACCCCATCGGACCGTTCGATCGATCCCCGCGGGGCTTTTAATGACGCCGGACGCAACACCGAGTATGAGCGATGCGCTGGCCGACAAACGAACTGCCACCCGCTTTCGTGTGCTCGTCGAGATCGCCGACCGCCAGCCCGCGGTCAGCCAAGGCGAGATCGCCGACGCCGTCGGCGTCACTTCCCAGGCGGTCAGCGAGTACATCCGCGAGTTGGTCGACGACGAACTCGTCACAAAGGAGGGCCGATCGCGGTACTCGGTGACCAAAGAGGGCGTCGACTGGCTGTTCCAGGAGGCCAAATCCCTCCAGCGGTTTGCCGAACACGTCACTGGCGATGTGCTCGGGACCGTCCAGGAAGACACCGCCATCGCGGCTGCCGACATCGAGGCCGGTGAGGCGGTCACGATCTCCGTGAAGGATGGCCTCCTGCATGCCACGCCGGGCGAGTCCGGCCCGGCGACCGGTGTGGCGACCACCGATGCCGTCGAAGGCACTGATGTGAGCGTCACCTCGTTCGAGGGCGTCATCGAGATGGACGCCGGGACGGTAACAGTCGTCCAGATCCCGCCAGCCCGCGACGGCGGGAGTCGTGCGATCGAAAACGACCGGCTGGCCGACTCCTGTGGGTCTGCTGATCTCGTCGCCGCTGCCGGTGTTGAGGCGGTCGTCTCGCTACGGGCAATCGACCACGAACCCGCAGTCACGGTTGCGGCCGGCGAGGTCGCGGCCGCGGCCGCGGCTGTCGGTCAACACGTCACGGTCGTCGCCTCTACGGACACGATCGGCCGGGTAACCGACGCGCTCCGCGAAGGCAACGTTTCGTACGAAGTAACGAATCCCGTCGACTGAGTAGTCCGTCGACCCAGTATACGGAGCCGCTTGCGACCACGGTATCCGAGTTAGTACACGCTTACATCATCGAACCGACCTTCATACACGAGGTTCCGTGGATGGGTCGGCTCGTCGCCTGACAACAGCAGCCGGTCGACTTTCTCCCACGTGTTTTCGTAGCCTAGATGGGCGAACTCCGCGAGCCCCCGTAGTCGGTGGTCGACGCCGGCGCGGTGCTGAACCCGGCGGTCGACGCCCGTTGTGAGCGCGTCGACGAGCGCGGTCTCACTGTCGATTGCCGTCTCAAACCGCGTCCAGGCCTCACCGACTGTCGCGGCGAGATGCGCGTACGACGAGCCAAACGCCGGCAGTGCTAGCTCGCGAGCGATCCGTTGGCCGCGGCGATTCTGGTAGGCCAACAGCTTCGCGTTGTACGTTTCGACGGCGTCGATTCGGGCGGCGTGAGCCCTGATTTCGGGCCACGTTAAACTCACGTTCATAAAGCCGGGGTGGGGAACTGCCACGGCGGCGTTTTGTCTGTCGCAGTCGGCCATTGCCGCCTCGAAGGTGATGAAATCCGCAACCGGCTCCGAAAGGCCGATCGCCAACAGGTGGCGGCGGTTCTTCCAGTCGCCGGTAAAAATCTCGCGGGCCGGCACCACGAGCAGTTCGTCGTCGGTGTAGCGGGCTGCTTTGCGTTGAATGTCGGGCAGCCGGGTGAAATGCGGTGCGTACACCAGGACGTCGATCCCACGTCGTTTGGCACGCGCTGTGACCTCGTCGGTGAGGATCTTGGTGTGCATGTCGACGCGAGTGTACTCCGAGTCAGTCACACCGATTGGTTACGAGTCGACCCATTAGTCTGTGCCGTTTCGGCGCGGCCTCACGCGAGTAGGCACTGCCTACCGCGGTGGCCGACCGCGTCTGACGCACAATAACCGTTATACCGACTGAGGGCGAGTCGTCTCATATGGCCGGATGGCGCTGTGGAATAGACGACTGCGAACAGGCCTTCGAGACGGTTGAGTCGCTTATCGTTCACCAGACGACCGAACACGACAAACACGCGTGTCAGGTCTGTGGAACGCTCGTTCCCGACGGCTACTTTGCGATTCGACATGTCTTCGATGAACACACTCGTGCCCAGTACGTCCGCGCCTACGATGCTGATTCAGCGGCGGTTCGTCGCCGCGAAAAGATCCAACGCGAGGTCGAAACGACAGCCGATCTGTCGGCTGTTGTCGACGAACTCGATGCGACATCACAAGAGATAGAGTGACCGCTGGGTGACGCTGCGGTGTGTTTGCTTTCTTATCGTTCTTCGCTGTCCAGCACACGGATCTGGTCGCCTCTGACCGTGACCGGAATCGGCACCGTCGCCTCGTACAGTTCGACAGTGACCTGGTCTTTGCCTTCGTCGATTCGCTGGACGCGAGCCTTTTCGCCCTGGAACGGGCCGGCGATCAGTTCGACGATGTCGGCTTCGGCGATTCCCTCGACATCCGGCGTCGGCGACAGGAAGTGTTCGACCTCAGCGAGGCCGGACTCGCCGGGGACGATCGTTCGGGCGTGCGGAATCTCCTCGAGGAGCCGCTCGAGCACTGCGGTGCCGTCGGCTTCGACCATCACGTAGCTGGTCAACGAGTCCGGCGAGAGGACTGCGTGCACCTCGTCTTCTTCCTTCGTGGCGATCATATCCGCAACTGTGCGTTCCTGTCGGGCCGTGGTTTTGACGGCGTAAATTCCCATCAGGCACCACCGGGCAAGACGCTCATGATCGCAAAGATCACAAAGCCAATAAAGCCGATGAGGATGATGCCGGCACCAGCGATCTTCGAGACCATCGAAAACTCGTTCCACGAGGGCGTACTCGCCAGTTTCAGTACGCGAATGTAGCTGTTAAGGTCGTACGGGACTTTCATACTAACCGGCTGTTTGGCTGCTGGCTTTTTCTATCTATTGGTACTGATTCACCGAGTAGCAAAACAGAAATCGTCTGGTCAGTACGCCACCGGAGTCTCGCTTTGGTGTGTTATTCGACGTAGTCGATATCGTCGCCTTCGTCGACGGCGACGTCCGCCTGCTGGTCTTGGCTGCGAGCGGCGACTGTTTCGCTGCTGCCGTAGATCTGCGGGGAGTCGACGCCCGTCACAACGATCATCGTGCGCATGCTGCCGTCGAGTTCCTCGTCGATCGAGGTCCCCCAGATAATCCGGGCGTCGGGGTCGATCCGGTCGTAGATCTCCTCGACGACGCCCTCTGCTTCTTCGATGGACATATCGTTGCCACCGGTGACGTTGACCAACGCCGAGTTTGCGCCCGAAATGTCGACATCCAACAGCGGCGACCGAAGCGCGCTTTTGACCGAGTCTTGGGCCTTGGACTCCGAGTCCGACTCGCCGAGGCCGATCATGGCGACACCACCTTTTTCCATCACGGTTCGAACGTCAGCGAAGTCGAGGTTGACAAGCCCTGGTTTTGTAATGAGCTCGGTAATCCCCTTGACCGACCGCATTAGTACCTCGTCGGCGACCTGGAACGCTTGCTTGACCGGCATCTTGCCGACTGCATCGAGCAGGCGGTCGTTCGGGACGACGATTACCGTGTCACTAACGTCTCTGAGGCGTTCGAGACCGGCTTCAGCGTTGGTTCGGCGAACCTCTCCTTCGGCAGTAAACGGCGTGGTAACAATCGAGATCGTAAGCGCGCCCGAATCCCGGGCGGCTTTGGCGACGACAGGTGCCGACCCCGTGCCCGTTCCCCCACCAAGCCCAGCAGTCACAAACACCATATCCGAGCCCTCGATGGCGTCGTAGATCTCCTCTTGGCTTTCGAGGGCGGCCTCTTCGCCGACCTGTGGCAGCGATCCCGCACCGCGGCCCTGGGTTTTCTGTTGGCCCATCAGGATCTTGGTGTCGGCCTCGATGTTTACCAGATGTTGTACGTCGGTGTTTGCCGCAACTAACTTGGCACCGTGAATCCCCTCTTCGTGCATCCGGTTGACGGTGTTGCCGCCACCGCCGCCACAGCCGACGACCGTGATGTCAGTCTGGAGGTCCTGCAAGACATCACGCAGTTCGTCGTCGGTCATCGTTCCCGACTGTGGTGTGCCGCCGGAGGGGCTGTTCCCGGCAAAGTCCTCAGATGCAGTTTCGTCGGCATCCTCGGCCTCGTCAATCGCGTCCTCAACGATAGAGTCCATCAGTATAACCGCACGTTGCAGACGGAGGGTATTTATCTTTCCCCATTTGTCAGACAATCGTCTGACCTCATCTGTCGCTCGGGGTGGTTTCAGGCGGTGAAATTGGGAATCGGTCGACCTGTTCGTCTTCGACGACATGTGGCTCGATGGTCCGGCCGTTTACCTCGACAGCCTTTCCGGCGGCGAGTTTGCCGAACGCCGGTCCCTCGGGGATTCCGAGGGTGGCGGCCTTCTGGGGATCGAAACTCGTGTGGTGGCCCCGGACCTCCTCGCTGGTACGTTCGATGCGCTCGTATTTCGACGCCAGCAGATCGACGATCTCGTCGACCATCGCTTCGAACTCGTCGACGCTCACCACGGCTGCCTGGCCGGCCGGCAGCGTTCCGCCCTCGACGGTCTCGAAGGCGACGGCGTTGGCGGCGACCGCGTCCCAAACAGCAGTTTTGTCGACCGCGTGTGCGGCCCCGATCAGTTCGTCCGGCAACTCCACGGATCGCCAGCCGTCGTTGTCGGCTTCTCTGTCGCCAAAGCGGAGCCCCGCGTCGACCGTCGAAAGCTCGGTTTCGACCCGGTCGACGACGTCGAGCGGTCGATCGTCAACTGTCCGAATCCACGTTTCGGAGACGACACGGTAGCCAAGGTCGTCGATCACGGCTTCGAGCTGTGGATTCTCTCCGTCGACGACTGCCAACTCGGCAGTGCTCGCCGCAAAAGCGGCATCGATTACGTCGCTGTTTGCGGCCGGCTCGCCCATCGCGTCGAGTTGCCACTCCGAGCCAATGTGGCCGACTGCCCACGCGCTGTCGGCGACGATTCGCGTACAGCGTGGGGTGTAGTGGCCGCCGCCGAAGCCGACGACGTGGCGGGGCTCGCCGTCGACTGTGTGGTCGGCCGTCGCGTTCTGCAACGAAAGGACGGCGTCGGCGACTGCGGCCGCGCCTTCGGGGTCGTCCCACTGGGCGTCGTCGCTGCCGAGTTCGACAAACAGCGATGGGACCGAGGGGGCCGTGGGGCCGTGGTGGGTACACTCAATGCCGACCTCGTAGCCGTCGGGCGCATATCGGTCGAGAGCCGCGATGACGGTTTTCTGAGCACCCGGTGCGGCGCGCGCAAACGACCCCGGCTGGCCGCCGTACTCAGCAGAGCCGAAGTTGCCCGTAAAGTGAGCAGTCAAAAGCGGGCCGGTCTCGCCGGCGTGTCGGGAGACGAAGACGACGAAATCCAGGGCTTCAGTGTCTGAAAACGCGGCTTCAGGCGAATCGAGTTCGACGTGGATCGTCTCGAACTCCCGCAGTTCGAACCCCTCGCGGCGGTAAAACTCGCCGCCGCCGGCGGCGTCGGGACGACTCTCGTCGTGGTGGGGAGTCCATCCCGGGCGATCCAGTAGCTTGTCGCCGATATGGACGGAGGCGCGGTCGGCCCGGCTGACGACGATTCCAATCACACCTGTGTTCGGACGTCGACTCGCAAAACCTCACCGTTTGTCGACCGACGGGCCTCGACGGCTCGGCGGCTGACGGAGGGCGTTTAATCCCCCCGCCCGAAGATGGCGTATGGATGTGTACGGTCTGGTCGGCAACCCCGTCGGCCACTCGGTGTCGCCGCCGATGCATGAGGCGGCATACGCAGAACTCGGGATGGACGCATCGTACGTCGCGTTCGAACCACCAGTCGACGAGATTTCGGCTGCCATCGACGGTGCCGAAACGCTCGGTGTCGCCGGGCTCAACGTGACGATTCCGTTTAAACAGGACGTCCTGGAACTCGTCGACCCAAACCCGCTGGCCGAACGGATCGGCGCGGTCAACACCGTTGATTTCCGGGCTGCCGGCGGCCCAGTCGGCTACAACACCGACGCCATTGGCATCACCCGCTCGTTTGAACACCACGGCGTCGACCTCGACGACAAAAAAGCGGTGGTCGTCGGCGCGGGTGGAGCCGGCCGCGCGGCAGCGTTCGCCTTGTCGGACGCCGGCTGTGAGGTACATATCGCCAACCGAACGGTCGACAAGGCGATCGACCTCGCCTCGGAGGTCTCGCATGCTTCGGGCGGCAGTCTCGGCACGCTCGACTCTCAGCTTCCGGAGGCCTCCGTCCTGCTCAACGCCACAAGCGTCGGCATGGAGTCCGACGACACACCCGTCGACAGTGAGTTGCTCCACGACGACCTGACCGTCCTCGATGCCGTCTACGCGCCGCTCGAAACCCGGCTGCTGCGGGACGCCCGCGAAGTCGGAGCCGACACCATCGATGGAGCCTGGATGCTGCTGTTCCAGGGTGTCGAGGCGTTCGAGCTGTGGACCGACCGCGACGCGCCGGTCGACGCGATGAATCGCGCGCTGCGCGAAACACTGGCCGACTGACCGGCCCGGTCGCCCGTGAGAATCTCCTTGAATATTTAAATACAGCCGCCATCTACGTACACCTAATGGCCCTACTGAACAAATTGAAGTCGATCCTCGGGATCGGCGGGAGTCGTGACGGCGGGGACCGAACAGATACCTCAGTGACTGTCGAACGTGAGTCGACCGACCGCGCTGACGTCGACTCCGAAGACGTCGACTCCGAAGACGCCGGTTCCGAAGACGTCGACTCCGAAGACCTCGACTCCGACGAGGCGGTTGCAGCCGGGACGGATGCGTCGGCTTCGACCGGCTCGATGACCGAAACGGACGAGCCCGAAACCGAGGTCGCAACCGAATCCGCTGAGGCCGTAGGGCCACCAACTGAATCCGTCGACGACGAGCCGGTCGACCGTGATGTCGAAGACGTCATCGACGAAGCCGAAGATGCCGAAGTCGAAGAC
>CAZOOU010000051.1:0-7887 GCA_964581495.1 uncultured Haloferacaceae archaeon | reverse complement strand
AAAATCGTCGACGCCGACGGCGAGGCGGTGCCGGCCAGCGCGTCGGCAGCGATCCGGTCGGCCCGCGTGGCCGCCGACAACATCGCATCGTTGGTCGACTGGGAACTCGACGGACGCGAGGGGTTCGAACCCCGCCTTCGCCAGTTCAGATTCGATGTCCCAGGCTGGATCGTCTCGGTTGGCGACGGCGCGGTCGCCCAGGTCGGCCCGAAAGTCGTCACCGGCAGCGCGGCCAAGACGCTCAAAGCCAGCGTTGGCGCAGGCTATTTAAGTTCGGTGCGGGCGATCCGCCAAGCAACCGAGTTAGTCGGCGAAGAACTACATACCTGAGTAGAGATTCTCTATTTTCTGACCGATAATTTCATTATGGTTCGTTACAGTGTTAGCATATGAAGACACAGCGGTCAAAAGCACACGAATATCGAGTCTTGAAGGAGATGAACAACAATAATGCAATAAACGTGCTCGCGCCCTCCGCCAACCGTGTCTATCAGATCGTCGACTACGAGGACGACCGGATCCGAGACGAGCTCGCGACGCTGGATCCCGGCAAACTGGTCACACTCAAGTTGGACCGGGTCGGCAAACGGGCGAACGTCTGGCGAGCCAGCTGGCCCGAGGATGTCAAGTCGCTGATTTCGAGCCGGTGAGGTAGTGCGTTTGTCGATTCGGCTGGTGGTCGGCGAGAAGCCTTAGGTACTGGTTCGTGGTAGCTCCCGTCATCGTATGACTCTCGAAAACACTGCCGAAAAGCGACTCACCAGAGCTGCGCGCGGCGACGACCGACTTCCTGCAAGTGCTCGTGGCATTCACGCCGTCGTCGCTGGGCTGCGCGGACTGCAGGCTGGCTTTGTGGCGACGCTCATTATGACGGCCTTTCGGCTCCCGATTATGCGGTCGCTACCACCCTCTGCGAACTTCTGGTCGACGTATGTCGCTGGCGGCGACCCCGAGGATCACCCTGTCGCTGGAATCGTACTCCATCTGCTGTACGGCACGCTCGGTGGGGCGGTCTTCGGTGCGATATTCGGCCTTCTTTCGGCCGAGCGATCAATCGAGCCAGAACAGCGCGGCATCGTCTGGGGTGCGGTCTTTGGGATGGTGTCGTCGGCCTTCGGCAACCAGCTCATGCTCAACGAACTGCTCGACATTCAACTGGATGCCGACGAGCTCACCCTGTTTCATGCGGGCCATCTCGTCTACGGAATCGCCCTTGGCGCGTGGGTCGGCTCCCGCACAGAGGGCGTCGACGACCCTGCGGCGGAGTACGATTACGAGTCGGACTGAGTCGGCTTTCCGTGGAGCCGGAGCGCATTTATAAGCGGCCGGTCGACCTCCCACCGTGACAGTCCGGCTCGCCTTCGAAGGGGGAACGCTCCGCATCGACAGCGACCGCGAGAGCGATCCACCGCTCGACGGACTCCCGGGCGTCGAAGCCGACCCACGAACCGACACCGCCCGCGCGCCAGCCCACCTGTATGCGGCGATCCGGGACGTGCTCCGGACACTGGATGCCGATGTCGACGACCAACTCGCAGCCGGCGAGATGGTGGCCGTGTCGACGAGCTACGAGCTCCGCGAGTACCAACAGGAAGCCCTCGACGCATGGCTCGACAGCAACCGCCGTGGTGTGCTCGAACTCCCGACCGGCGCGGGAAAAACCGTCATCGCGCTCGCGGCTATCGCCCACGTCGACACACCCAGCCTCGTTGTGGTTCCGACAATCGACCTGCTCGAACAGTGGCAGCGCGAACTCGAAACCGAGTTCGAGGTGCCGATCGGTCGGCTCGGCGGCGGCGAACAGCGCGTCGAACCCCTGACGGTTGCGACCTACGATTCGGCGTATCTGCGGGCCGACGAACTCGGCGACCGGTTCGGCCTGGTCGTCTTCGACGAAGTCCACCATCTCGGCGCAGAGGGCTACCAAGACATCGCTCGCATGCTCGCTGCACCCGACCGGCTCGGCCTGACAGCCACTTTCGAGCGACCCGACGGAGCCCACGAGGCCATCGCCGAGCTCGTCGGACCACGTGTCTACGAAATCGCGGTCGACGAGCTGGCTGGCGATCATCTCGCACCCTACGAGATCCGCCGAATCGAGGTCGAACTCACGGCCGACGAACGCGCCGAATACGACGAGGCCCAGGGAACGTTTGTCGACTACGTCCGCCAAGCAAACATCTCGTTTTCGAGCGGTAGCGACTATCTTCAGTTGGTCAAGCGATCGGGCAACGATCCGCGGGCCAGGGAGGCGCTGTTGGCCAAACAGCGCGCCCGCGAGCTGATGATGAACGCCGAAAACAAACAACACCAGCTCGGCCGGATTCTCGACCGCCACCGCGATGACAGAATCATCGTGTTTACGGCTCACACTGATCTGGTCTATCGGCTCTCCGAGCGGTTCCTCCTGCCGGCGATCACCAGCGAAACGGGCGCAGCCGAACGCCGCGAGATCCTCCAGCGGTTCCGCGAGGGCACCTACAGCCGAATCATCGCGGCCAACGTCTTAGATGAGGGCGTCGACGTTCCCGACGCCACCGTCGGCGTCGTCCTTTCGGGCAGCGGGAGCGAACGCGAGTTCACCCAGCGATTGGGACGCATCCTCCGACCCAAAGAGGACGGCGGCCGCGCGGTACTGTACGAACTCGTCAGCAGCGAAACCGCCGAAGAGCGCGTCGCCGAGCGTCGACGCTGACCGGTCGTCCGCGGCGGTCGGCTCGGGGTGTTTTTAGTAGCCGGTGGCTAACTCCATCTCGTGCTGACGAAGGACCTCCTGCGTGTAACCCGGCGCGGCGGCAGCTACCGCCCGGAGTTTATCAGTCGCGAGCGCCGACCACTCGCGGCTGCGCTGCTGACCACATATAAGGACAGTATAACCGACTCACGGCACGCGCTCGATGAGGCCGTCGACGCCATCGAACGCGACCATGAGGATTTCAAACTCGTTCGCGGCCTGGCGGCTCTGTTGGACCGCGACGCTACCTTCGAGACGGTCGCACCGTTACCACCCGAACGGGCTCGTCGACGGGCGTTCGAGGCAGCCGAGCGGGTTGGGGTCGCCACCGCTGAGGACCGGACCCAAGCCATCGAGCAGGCCGCCGAGGGGCTTGCGGTTGCGACCGACGTCGTCGAGCAGTCGTTGTACGCCGACCGAGACTGCAACCAGCGACTCACGGCGTTCGACTGCCGGTGGGACCCCGACACGCTGATCGAACAGTACAACCTCTCGCTGGCCCAGACCGCGCTGTTCGATGCCACTGAGGTTCGGATCAGGAGCGACGACCCACGCGCGCTCATCTCGGCGGTCAAACGCCTGCGCCTGATGTACGAAATTAGCCACGAGCAGGTCGACGGCCACACCCAGCGCACAGTCGTCGTCACCGGCCCCGACCGCCTGTTTCGGCGAACGCGCCGGTACGGCACCGCCTTCGCGCGGCTGTTGCGGTCGGTCGCCACAACCGAGGAGTGGGAGCTGCGAGCGACTATTGACGACCGTGGAACCGACCGCGAGTTGCTGCTCACCCAAACCGATGTCTCGGTGCCGGGCGTCGACCCAGTCGCCGAGCCAAGCTATGACAGCGGCGTCGAGCGTGACTTTGCGGCCCGTTTTGAGAGCCTTGATCTCGACTGGGAACTCCGACGCGAGCCCGACCTCCTCGAAACGGGAGCCAGCGTGATGATTCCTGATTTCGCGTTTGATTACCGCTACGGTGATTTTCGTGTCTACTTCGAGGTGATGGGGTTTTGGACACCCGAGTACGTCGACAAAAAGCTCGCGCAACTCGACGCGGTCGAAGACGTCGAACTTGTCGTTGCGGTCGACGAATCGTTGGGCGTCGGCGAGGCCATCGAAGCAACCGACCACCGGGCGATCCCGTACACAGCGGCAGTCCGAGTCAAAGACATCGTCGACGTCCTCCGAGCGTACGAAACCGACCTCGTCGAGTCGGCGACCCACTCACTTCCCGAGAGTATCACACCGGACGACGATGTGACGACGCTGTCGGCGGTAGCCACTGCCTACGGTGTCTCCGTCGACGCCATGGAGGGCCGAACGTTCCCGGACCACGAACGCTGTGGTCGACATCTCGTTCGCCCGGCCGTGCTTTCTGCGGTCGACGATGAGCTTTCCGAAGGACTGTCGCTCGATGAGGTCGAAGCGGTGTTAGACGACTACGGGCTTTCGGATACCAGCGCGGTTGTCGCAACGCTGGGGTATCGCATCGCTTGGGATGGGCTCAGCGGCGGCACGCTCGAAGCACGGTGAATCGGTCGCCACGATACTTTTCAGCCAGCGAGACCAACTGGACGTATGGTGCTCACAAAACTGCTCGGATCGAAGTGGTCGCGTCGGTTCAGCCTCGGCTCAGTCGCGTTCAACGGCGTTCGCGCGCTGCTTCGCGGGAATCGGCGCGTCGGCGCGCTGCTGCTCGGCCTTGCGTTTCTGGCCTACCGGTGGTCGCCGCTCGGTATCGCGGTGACGCTGCTGTACTACCGGTACGGCGACCGAATCAGTGAACTCGCAAGCGGTCGACCAGCTCCCTGAACTTATAAAACAGCCAGCGCTTCCTGATTGCCTTTCGGCACCGTCGACCGCAGTTCGTCGTACAGATACAGCCCGACGCCGACCGGCACGCGCTCGCCGGCGAACTCGTGGGCCGCGATCAGATACCCCCAGTCGCCGTCCCACTCGACCGGCTGGTCTTCGCCCTGTGCGAACTGGGCGGCCGCTTCGCTCGAGAGGTCGACCACGTTTTTCGTTGCGTGGTGACCGAACCGCTGGACCGCGCTGTGGGTCGGCTTCCAGTGTTCTTGGCGTGTTCGCAGGACGGTCATCCCCAACCCCTCGATCCGAATGGGGCTCGGCACGTCGTCGGCAAAAATCCAGATTTTGCCCTTGCCCTTCTCCCAGAACGTAAACGGCTCGAAGACGGCGGGCTCGATGCCGAACCGCTCGTCGAAAAAGTCGACGACCTCCTGGCGGGAGGCCCGCCCCTCGATTTCGCGGTCGGCGGGCGTCGCGGGGAGTCGACCGAACTGCTGGCCGACGTTGGCTTTGAGCTCGCTGTCGGTGTCCGACTCAGTCATGCTGTTACCTCCAGTTTCGCACAGTAGAACCCACCCGTATCGTTGAGATGCGGGTAGATCCGGTGGGTGTTCTCGACGCTCGGATCGTACTCGTCGTCTTCCCACTCGGTGACGCCGGGTCGGGATTCGAGCGGGCAGTCGAAGTCGACGACTTTGCAGTCTTCGGTTTCGAGCACGTAGTCGACGACGGCCTCGTTTTCTTCAGGAGCAAAGGTGCACGTCGAGTAGACAACCGTGCCGCCCGCTTTCGTCGCCTGAATCGCCCGCGAGAGAATTCCCTTTTGAATGGCAGCCACGCTGTGGACGTGCTCGAGGGTCCACTCATCGAGCGTATCGGGGTTTTTGCGGATGGTTCCTTCACACGAACAGGGGGCGTCGACGATCGCGCGGTCGAACTCATCGAAGCCGAACGGTTTGAGCGAAAAGTTCCGGCCGTCCTGTCTGGTGACCGCGAGATTGGTGACGCCGAGTCGCTCGGCGTTGTGCCGGAGCGCCGAGAGTCGACCCAGATTGTTATCGTTTCCAACGACGATCCCGGTGTCGTCCATCATCGCCGACAGCTGCGTCGTCTTGCTTCCAGGTGCGGCACAGCTGTCCCAGACCTTCTCGCCGGGTTGGGGATCAAGCGCAATCGCGGGAAGCGCCGAGACCTCCTCTTGGCCGTGGAGCCAGCCGTGAAAGTAGGGCCAGGAGGTTCCGGGACCGCGCTCGTCGAGCCGCAGCAGTTGGGGGTTCCACGCTACGTCCTCGTAGCCGACGCCCTCCTCGTCGAGCCCGCGCCGTGCCTGTTGGGGGGTTGCGTTGATCGTGTTGACCCGGACCACCGAGGGCAGCGGTCGCTCGCAGGCCGCAAAAAACGCCTCGCGGTCGTCGACGAGCGGGGCGTACCGCTCTAATGGATTCATGCCGTCTCTTCGACGGTCGGTGGTTAGTCGGTTTCGGGTTCCGGCACCAACGGTTACGTGCAGTGAGTGCGTGTTTCTCGCATGGCACAAATTAACATCATCGACGAGACGGTATCGCTCGACAATCCCGTGTTGGTCGAGGGCTTTCCGGGCGTCGGGCTGGTCGGCAAGATGGCCGTCGACCACCTTATCGAGTCGTTCGAGATGGACCACTACGCCAATGTCTTTTGTACGTCGATTCCGCCAATCGCGACCTACCGCCACGAAACCCACGAGCTGGCGACACCCGTCCGGCTGTACGCCGACGCCGACCGCGACCTGGTGGCACTCCAAAGCGACGTGCCAATCGGCCCGGATGCGGCCACCGAGTTCGGCGACTGCATGGCTGGCTGGTTCGCCGAAACGGAGGTGTTGCCGATCTATCTGTCAGGACTGCCCCGACAGACCGACGGTCCGCCCGCGCTGTACGGCGTCTCCACTGGTGAAGCCGACAGTCTACTGGCCGAGGCCGAAATCGACGCACCCGCCGGGATGGGGCTTATTTCGGGGCCGACCGGCGCGCTGTTGGCTCACGCACTCAAAGACGACACCGACGCGCTCGGCCTCATTGTCGAGTCGGATCCACAGCTACCCGACCCCGTCGCCGCCCGTGTCGTCATCGAATCGGGGATCGAACCCATCGCTGGCGTGTCGGTGCCAACCGACGAACTGTCGACACGGGCAGACGAGATCGAAGAGGCTCGCGCGCAGTTGATCAAACGGATGCAGCAGTCGACCGACGACAGCAGCCGCGCCCAGCCGTTGCGGATGTATCAGTAAGGAGAATGTCCGGCCGTGGCTCACCCGTTTCTGAACCCTTAAGCCGCCGAAGCCACTCCCGGTTGGTATGAGCGACGACCCCGCAGCGGTCGAGGAATCGACCCCCGAATCAGCCGACAGCGAGGAGTCAACCGCCGCCAACGGCGAGGCTGGGACTGCCGAGTCGACTGACCCCGCGGTCGACACGCTGATCGACGCACTCGACGACGAGCAACTCGTCGAAACTGCACGTGAGCTCGGCGACAGACTTGCCGATCTCGAAGCCGACCTCGACGCCAAAGACGACGAAATCGACGAACTCACCGACAAAGTCGCACGCTCGCGGGCGGACTTCCAAAACTACAAGAAACGCACCAAACAGCAACAAGAGCGAATCGAAACCCAGGCGACTGCCGATATCGTCTCACAGTTTACGACCGTCCGAGAGAACCTCGTTCGCGCCCTCGATCAAGAGGAAGGAGCGAACATTCGACCCGGCATCGAGTCCACACTCGAGGAGTTCGATTCGATTCTCGAACGCGAGGGCGTCGAAATAATTTCGCCCGACCTCGGCGAGTCGGTCGACCCCAATCGCCACGAAGTGATGATGCGGGTCGACAGCGACCAGCCCGCCGGCACCATTGCCGACGTCTACCAGGAGGGCTACGAGTTGGGCGACCGCGTGCTCCAGGCCGCCCAAGTGACAGTCAGCGAGGAGTAACAGGGCGGCGGGTCGGTTGTATTGCGGTCATACTAAAGCTGTCGAGCGGGCCAGATTTGAGAAATCGAAAACCGCAAGACTGCGGTGGTATACGTGTTGGTCGTGCGTCGTAGTATCTAGTAACCTTTAACCGAGACAAGCCGGTATTTGAGCCCAAGATGGCTAGTGAGAAGATTCTCGGTATTGACCTTGGTACCACGAACAGTGCGTTCGCGGTGATGGAAGGCGGCGAACCCGAAATCATCGTCAACTCCGAAGGCAACCGGACCACACCTTCGGTTGTCGCGTTTTCCGACGACGACGAGCGACTCGTCGGCAAGCCCGCGAAAAACCAGGCCGTACAGAACCCCGACAAGACGATCCAGTCGATCAAAC
>CAZOOU010000050.1:0-8296 GCA_964581495.1 uncultured Haloferacaceae archaeon | reverse complement strand
ATGGAGGTGCACAGCAGAACCGCCGTTAGGCCGATGACTCCTCGACGGCTTCGGGGACAATCGTCACCGGTACGCCGGCCTCCTGGGCAACCACAAAGCCGGTGTGACCGTCACGCAGTGTTTCTAGTTGGGTTTTCGAGCGATGACCGATGACGATGTGGTCGATCTCGACGCCTTCGGCGATGTCGACCAGCTGGTTGCCGATGGCGGTCCCCGAGCGGAGGCTGCTTCGGTTCAGATGTTCCAGCGAGACGTCCGCGGTGACGTCGACGTCCGAGAGAGACGCTCGGATTTCGTCACGGAAACTCCGATCCTCAGCCGATGCTGTCTGGTTTTCGGTGACGTGGGCAACAGTTAGATCCTGGTGCAGCCCGTTGGCCAGCTGGACTGCGACCGCAAGCACGGTTTCGAACCGGTCGTCATCACCGATTGCTACGAGAATGGCCATAGTAGAGGGTTGTGTTGACACTGAATAACAGTTACTCCGAACGCTTTGCACGCCATCATCTGGGCGGTAGAGGGCTGCCCAGCAGCTTAGTTCGATTTGACTGAACAGGTGTCGACGCCGAGAATCGAGTACAGCCCGCAGGTTCCTGCTGCCGCCGTCGACAGCATCATGAGCGCGATGATTCCCAACACCGGCGAGGCCACGTCAGGAAGTCCGAGAACACCCGCGAGCGTGCCCAGCGAAGCAAGACCGGCCACTGCACCAACTGCTGTTCGGAGTTTACGATCCGTCGAACCGACGTTTTGAGCCATACAGAATATACGTCCCCGAAGGTCGTAATAGTTCGCATTTGACCCACAACCAAAACAGACTACCGAGCACGGCAGTGGTACAGAAACCGCCGCAGCGGTCGACTCTCCCGCTCGAGCGCACACCATCGCGGTGTCCTACCGGTCCGGCAGACTCTCCTGCATATAAAAGAATCCTGGCGTCCGGACCGTGGTGTCGTACGACTGGTCGAACACGTGGGTTGTCGCGGAGCTCATCGGCGGCACCAACCAACTCCGATCACCGGTGACCGCTCGCCCGTCGTTTGCCTCGTTTTGCTCGAACTGTGCGAACTGGTCGGTGGCGGTGTGATGGTCGACGATCTTCACACCGGCGTCTTCGTAGGAGTGTAACACGGCTTGGTTGAGAACAACGAGTGCGTCGTCTTTCCACAGCGAGCGGTTCTTGGAGGTGTCATACCCGAGCCGCTGACCGACCGTCGAGAGCATATCGTATCGGTCCTCATCGGCGAAGTTTCGCGCGCCGATCTCCGTTCCCATATACCAGCCGTTGAACGGGGCGGCAGTGTAGTTGAGGCCGCCGATTTCGACCCGCATACTCGAGATGATCGGCACGTCGTACCAGCGCAAGTCGAGTTCAGCAACCCACTCGTACTCCGGGTGTGAGATCGAGACCTCGACGAACAATTCCTCGGGAAGCTCGAACAGCTCCGGCTCGCTGTCGCCGACTTGGATGACGTGCGGGAGCGGATCGAACCGACCGCCGTTGCCCTCCCATCCCAGTGATTCACAGTACGCCGTGAACTCCCGCTGGCCCGGATCGCCGACGATTCCGTCGTCGGTGTCGTAGCCGGCGTACCGCAGGAGTTGGTCGTTCCAGATGCGAACGCGGTCCGTCTGTGGTGTGTCCGGCTGGAAGATCGTAATCGTCGGGCGGATGTCGCCGTCGTTTCTCGCATACTCGATGTGTCGACAGCACGCCTCGTGGACCGATTCTGCACTCTCGCAGTCGCGTTCGTCGAGCACGTCCAGCGACTGCCAGAACAGTCGCCCAATGCACCGGTTGCTGTTGCGCCAGGCCATTCGCGCGCCGTGGGTGAGCTCTTCGGTCGTCTGTGTATACGTCCCCGTCTCCGAGATCTCACGCTCGATAGCTGCGATCCGGTCGTCGACGGCCTCGCGTTTGTCGAGCTCGTCGTAACACTGCCTGATAAACGTCGACGCACGCTCGCGCAACTCCGTTGGACTGTACTCGGCGGCTGGTTGGGTGAGTGCAGCTTCGTGTTGCGCCAGCGAATCAAACATGCATCAGGTTCGCCGCCTGCGGACTAAAACGGACTGTTTACCGCCGAATACTGGTATAAACCTCTAGTACTGGTTGAACTGGCGAGCCTGAAGCGAGTCGGGCGCCCAAGGAACCGTATTTAAAGCCTTCTACAGTTGAGCCGTAGACCAATGGGAGATGCAGCCGAGGGAGTATATATGAGCCAGTCCTGTCGGCCGCGGACACCTGGAAGAACAGTCGACGCCCGGTGTGCCGTCACACCAGGCAATGGATCGTCGGACGGTGGAAGCCCATGACGCCGTCGACGCCCTACAGCTACGAGATCGAGTTCGACGTGATCGGAGCCTGCCGGGACGACTACGACTGCTGGATGGCCGAAAACAGTATCCGGTGGGTTAGCCACAAGGCCGTCACGACCTTCGATATCTGGCACAACGACAAGGGGATGTCGCCGGAGGTTCGGTTCGTCTTCGGCTTTCAGTCGCTCAAACAGTGGGCTGCGTTCGTCAACAGCGATGTCCACGCGAGCGCGAAAGACGCGCTCAAGCAGGTCACGACGGGGCTCAACGCACGGCTGTGGGAACGCTCCAGTGTCCAGCTCAGCCAGGACGCCTGTGGCGAACGAACCGCGCTCTCTCCCTGTGACGATCTCCCGGCGGTTTCGGAGGAGTTGCTGTGAGCAGCGCGATCCGCGACCAGCTGTCGACGGTCGAGACACCCGACCCACTGGTCGACGACAGCGAGGAGACGGATATCGTCTCGCAGGGCCTCGTCGGCGAGATCACGGTCGACGGCGACACCGCAGCCGTCCCGCTGGCACTGGGCGCGCCGTACTCGCCGGCCGAGACCGAACTGGCGGTAGCCGTCCGCGAGGCCGTCGAGGCCGCGGGCTACGAGCCGTCACTGTCGGTCGAGATCGACGACGAGACACCTGCTTCCGAGGGGCCAATCGTCATTGCGGTTTCGTCCGGCAAAGGCGGTGTCGGCAAAAGCACGATTGCGGTCAATCTCGCGGCCGGAATCGCCGACCGCGGCGCGACCGTTGGACTGTTCGACACTGATGTGTACGGCCCGAACATCCCCCGAATGCTCGGCGTCCAAGGCGAGCCGGTGCGGGCCGACCAAAACCAGCGAATCGTCCCGGTCGAGGCCCACGGACTGAAGCTCATGAGCGTCGGCTTTCTGGTCGACGAGGAGATGCCAGTCATCTGGCGCGGCTCGATGGTCGACCAGACGCTCACGGAACTGTGGCACGAAGTCAACTGGGGGCATCTCGACTATCTGGTTGTCGACCTGCCGCCAGGGACCGGCGACGCGCAGTTGACGATGCTTCAGCAGATGCCCGTCATGGGCTCCGTGGTGGTCACAACGCCGCAGGATGTCGCGCTCGACAACGCCCGCAAAGGGGTTCGGCTGTTCGACGACCACGCTGCCGAGGTGTTCGGCATCGTCGAGAACATGAGCGCGTTCGTCTGTTCGAACTGCGGCAAGCACCACGAGGTGTTCCGGGCTGGCGGCGGCACAAAGCTCGCCGAGGAGTTCGAGCTGCCCGTTTTGAGTCGGATCCCGCTCGATCCGGCTATCGGCGAGGCCGGCGAAACCGGCGAGCCAATCGTCTTGGGTGAGACGGATATCAGTGAGCTGTTTGCTGATCTGGCTGGTGACGTGTTGGATCACGTGGGGTGGCGTCGACGGCACTCGCATACGGCTCGAACAGACTCCAGCGAGACGTCCCAGTAGTCAGAAACCGATTGTCCGGACGCAGCCCCCAACGAGACGAAAACGCACGGCGGGAAGACATTCGTCGACCATACCACAACCGCTTATGAAGCGGTAGTATAATTGCAGGAACATGGGCACAGCAACCAATACTACTACCGCGTCGACAGTCACGAAACCCGACAATGCCGTCGGATACATCGCCATTCTGATGGCACTCATTACCGGCGTATTACATCTCGTTGCGGCGACGAATGCGATCCAGTTCAGTCAGCTGCTCGGGATACTTTTTGTACTCAATGGGCTGGGATTCCTCGGTGGTGCAGGACTGTATCTCACCAATTACTGGCGAAACGAACTGTTCATCGTGGCTGCAGTGTACTCGGTTGTGACGATTCTCGCACTGTTCGTGTTCCAAGGGTGGACCGTTGAAGCGTTCTACATGCAAGGCAACATCAACCCGCTGGCAGTGATCACGAAGGCTGCAGAGGCGGTACTCGCCGTCTGTGCGATCTACCTGTACGCTGCCGAGTAGCGACCACGCGGTTTCGAGCCATGGACCAGACGGTTCACGGTCGACGGCCGACTCCTTGTGACTACTGATCAATTTGATCAGGACGAACCAATCGGCGTGATTCGAACACTGTTCGCGGAGCCGGAGGGGATGCCGCTGCCGACGACTGATTCGTCAAGCAGGGAATGAGTGTTTTTAGAAATGGGTATACCACACAATACTTAACTGCACAGTCCGTCGGATCGACCATGGGCCAGCAGTATCTGATCGTCGGCGGAAACGCGGCCGGAATGAGCACCGCCACACGACTGCGGCGGCTGGACGAGGCGGCCGACATCGTCGTTGTCGAGTCGACTGCCAACGTCTCGTATGCGAGCTGTGGGCTGCCGTACCACCTGAGCGACACCGTTCCGGAGTCGGAGCTTGCGGTGATGGGCGTCGACCAGCTGTCGGCGGCGTTCGATCTGGATATCCGGACGGAGACAACAGTGACCGATATTGTACCAGACGCACAACACGTCACTGTTGCGCCGGACGACGGTGATGCCTACCAACTCGCGTACGACGAGCTGGTGGTGGCGACCGGGGCCGAACCGCTGGTGCCGCCAATGTTCGATGTCGAAGCCATCGACGGCTGTCACACGCTCCGGACGGTCGAAGACGCTATCGGGGTTCGCGCGCAGGTCGACGACGCCGAGCGCGCGCTGGTGATCGGCGGCGGCTACATCGGTATCGAGGTCGCCGAAAACCTCCACGAGGCGGGCCACGAGGTCGTCGTCGCCGAACTGCTCGACCAGGTCATGCCAAACACGCTCGGCGCGGAGATGGCCGCACTCGTCGAACAACACGTCAACTCACATGGTGTCGACCTCCAGGTTGGGACCGGCGTCGAAGAACTGACCGAGGCCGACGACGGGACGATTACCGCCGCAATGGGCAGCGGCGAGCACCGCGAGTTCGATCTGGTCGTCATTGCGACCGGCGTGCGGCCGCGAACCGAGTTGGCCGAGGCCGCAGGCCTGGAGCGCCACGACAGCGGCGCGATTGCCGTCGACAGCCGGCTGCGGACCTCCGAGCCGTCGATCCATGCGGTCGGCGACGCGGTGGCGGTGCCGAGTGTCTTCGGCGAGCAGGCGTGGATTCCGCTCGGCGGACCGGCCAACCGTCAGGGTCGGGTCGCAGCCAACGATATCGCAGGCCACGACGACGAACTCGCGCCCGTGCTCGATACGGCAATCGCCAAAGTGTTCGATCTCGACGTGGGGACGGTCGGCCAAACTGCAGCAACGCTCGACGAAGCGGGTTACGAGTACGAGGCAGTTTACACCAGTGAACCGAACCACGCGAAATACTACCCCGGCGCGAGCGACATCCATTTCAAACTCCTGTTCGATCCTGCCGATGGGACGGTCTTCGGCGCGCAGGCAATCGGCGAAGCCGGCGTCGACAAACGGATCGATGTGTTGGCGACGGCGATCAGCCACGGCGATACCGTCTTTGACATTCGGGATCTGGATCTCGCCTACGCACCGCCGTACTCGGCGGCGAAAGACCCGGTCAACGTGCTGGGGATGATCGGCGCGAACGTCGTCGAGGGGGTCGCAGACATCATTCATCTCGACGAATTCCGCAAAATTCGTGATGAGGCGACAGTCGTCGACACCCGGCCTCCTGAGATGCGCGAGACACAGGGGTCGATCCCCGGCGACGAACACGTGCCGCTCGGCGACCTGCGGTCGTGGGCCGCCGACCACGACCCTGACGGCGAGGTCGTGACCTACTGCAAGATCGGCAAGAGTTCGTATATGGCGACGCGCGTGCTCGACCACGAGGGGATCGAAGCTCGCAGCCTCACCGGCGGCTACTACCGCTACCGGGCGGCCGACGTCGACGCCGAGTAGCGTTCGGCACTCACGGCGAGTACAGCCGAACAGTACGGTTTTCTGTCACCGACTCCTTCAGTCAGGTATGAACACGCTCCGTCCGTCGACGCTCGACGACCGACTCCAGTCAGGCGAAACACCATTCGTGCTCGATATCCGACCGGAAAGCCACTACCAGCAAAACGCAATTGACGGCAGCTACAACCTCCCGGTGTACAGCGATCTCCAGCGCGGCAACGACGAGTCGCTGCTCGGTCGACTCGACGAGATTCCGACCGACCGTGAGGTCGTCGTGGTCTGCAAGATGGGCATCGTCGCCAAGCAGGCGACGAAACTACTCGACGACGAAGGATATTCGGCCGCGACACTGCTGGGTGGCATCAACGGCTGGGCGGGCTATCAGAACGACACGATCATGTACAAGCTCCGGTCGATGCTGTGGAACCTTCGGTGACCGATGCCAACCGGGCTGATCGTCGCCGGCGGTCGCTCGACCCGCTTCGGCGAGACTGATAAGGCAGTCGCCGAGTTGGCCGGTCGACCGCTCGTCGCCCACGTCGCACGAGGACTCGAATCGAGCGTCGACCGGCTCTTAGTGAGCTGTCGAGACGAACAGCGCGAGGCTATCGCGGCCGCACTCTCGGAGGTCGGTGTCCCGGTATCGTTCGTGGTCGACGACCGCGAAGTCGGTCCCCTGGGTGGGATCTGTGACGGGCTGGCAGCCAGCGACGCCGAGTGGACGCTCGTCGTCGGCTGTGATTTCCCGTTCGTCGACGATTCGGTCTTTCGGCTGCTCGCCCCGTCGACAAGCCACGACGCGGTCGTCTTTCGGTATCCCGACGGTGGGGTCCAGCCGCTGTGCGGGCGGTACCGAACCGAGCCAGCCCGTCAGGAAAGCCAGCAGTTGTTGACGGCGGGCGACCGCCGGGCACGCCGGCTGGTAGAGCAACTGTCGACGCGGTACGTCGACGTGGCGGCTCACAGCGACCTCGAGGGTCGGCTCGAAAACATCAATACGCCGGCAGCGTTGGCCGACGCCGAGCGCCGACTATCGGCCTCTAAGCGGGGGCAACACAACGATTTTAGGGCGACAGTGGGAAATACGAGTATGACAGATTCAGTTGACGACACCGACGAACTTCCGTCGACAGCCGGCGAACTCGCCGAACAGTATCCCGGGGTTTGGGAGCAGTATTCCGGGCTCGGTAAAGCCTGCTCGGAGGCCGGCCCCGTCGACGACGAGACGAAGCGACTGGTCAAACTCGCACTGGCGGCGGGCTCTGAGTCGGAGGGCGCAGTCCACTCCCACGTCCGCCGTGCGCTCGATGAAGGTGTCGACCCCGAAGCCCTCCGTCACGTGGCGATTCTCTCGATTCCGACGCTCGGCTTCCCGAAGGCGATGGCGACGCTGACGTGGATCGACGATATCGTCGACGAAAACGAATAGATCGACAGCAACGCCAGCTTTTGGGAACGCCAGCTTTTGTTAGTTTCTTCGAGCGTGAGAGGCTCGACGGCGTCGACCGACCGCGTCCATCACATCGCCAGCCAGCGTTTGGAAGATCGCTGCGGTCTCCGACTCCTCGTAGACGATTGGCTCGCCAGCCTCACAGTGCTCGCCAATCGCGGGATCGAGCGGAATCCGGCTCAGGATGGGCACGTTGAACTCGTCGGCCAGCGCGTCGACGCCGCTGTCCGGAAACACCCCGTGTTGGTCGCCACAGCTCGGACAGACGAACGAACTCATGTTTTCGACGATGCCGAACACCTCGGCCTCGTGTGGTTCGAACTGCGTGATCCCCTTGCGAGCGTTGTCGAGCGCGACGTCCTGTGGCGTCGTGACGACGACCGAGCCCATCACGGGCATCTGCTGCAACATCGTCAACTGGGCGTCACCCGTTCCTGGGGGTAGGTCGATCACGAGATAGTCGACATCGCCCCACTCGACGTCGTGCCAGAGATCGCCCAACATCTGGTCGACCACGGGGCCACGCCAGGTGACCGGGTTCGCGTCGTCGACCATGAAGCCGACGCTCAACACCTTGATGCCGTCGGCGTCGACCGGGAGGATCGTGTTCTCGCCGCCGGGCTGCATCATCTCGTCGGTCACCCCGAGCATTCGCGGGATGTTCGGCCCGAAGACGTCTGCATCAAACAGCG
>CAZOOU010000049.1:0-8415 GCA_964581495.1 uncultured Haloferacaceae archaeon | reverse complement strand
CCGTCTCCACTCGACGCTTGAACTGCCACTCGAAGACGTCCACTCGTATTTCGACGAGGATCCGGATCTCCCCGAGGAGATCGAGGACGTCGAGATCAATCGACGCAACAACACGCTGATCCTCAAAGCGGTAGCGACCGACGAGAGCCTCAGCAAGTACACGCCAACGGCCCAGCTCAAAGCCAGCGTCAGCGAGACGCGCGTCTATGAGGAAGAACCACCGCGCGCCGGCGGCCCGCGCTGGGGCGACGAGGAAGAAGAGGAAATCCCCTCGGAACTCGTTGAGTTCGCCTGCTTCAAAGGCGACCGCGAGACCGTTCTGCAGAACACGGCCGTCCAGTATCCGATGTTTTTGGTACTCCGGGAGATCGCCCTTCTTTCCGAAAAGGGAACGCTGACGGCAATCACCGAACACGACGGCGATCTCGAAGCCACACGCATCGTCGAGGGTGAAAAACGGTCGGCGACCGTCGAAGTCGTCGAAAACCCACGCAAGAACAACTCCGGCAAAACAGGCGTCGACTGGCGAGACAACGAGTTCATCTCGGACTGATCGCCGGCTGGGTTTTGTTGTCACCGCTCGCAGTCGGTCGACTGCGGCAGCCGTTTGTCCAACTGGATAGTCAGTGGCTTCGATCTGTCGACTGGTTGTGCCACCAACAGAGCTAGTGCCACAACAGAGAATCACCACGAGACGGTGCCAGAGTATCGGGCCACTAGAGAGAGTGCCACCGTACCGGGCCACCGCGAGGGACGATACGACACTATTGATCGTTACTAACTCGCCTCCATACTTGGTGAGACTTTTACCAATGGGTGCAGCTACCATACGGTATGAAGTTGCATAATAGGGGCGTGCGTCAGGACGTCCGCGAGTTGGGTGCGCTGCTCGGGGACGTACTCAAAGAACAGACCTCGACCGATTCGTTCGAGACTGTCGAAGAGCTGCGACAGACTGCGATCGCCTACCGCGAGGGCGAGATCGACGACCGCGAGGAGCTTCGGTCGACGATCGAACAGCTTTCGCCGGACGTCGAGGGCGACGTTGCCCGAGCGTTTGCGACCTACTTCGAGCTGATCAATCTCGCCGAGGAACGCGAGCGCGTCCGAGCGGTTCGGACAGGCTCCCAGGAGGGAACGCTCGAAGACAGCCTCAAAGACACTGTCACGGAACTGTCGGAGGCCGGCGCGGACACCGAAACCGTCCGGTCGGTGCTCGAAGACGTGCTTATCGAGCCAACATTTACGGCTCACCCGACCGAAGCTCGACGAGGCACTGTCAAAGCCAAACTCCGGTCGATTGCCGACCATCTCGAAACGCTCGACAGCCAGAACCTGACAGACCGCGAGGCCGAATCAGTCTGGCAGGATATCGACGCCGAGGTCACGAGTCTCTGGCAGACCCGCCAGGTCCGACAGCGACAGCCCGAACCACAGGACGAAGCCCGCAACGTCCAGTGGTATCTCGAAAACACGCTGTTCGATGTCACCGGCGAGGTCTACTCCGAGTTCGAAGACATCGTCACCGACGAATACCCCGACATCGATCTACCAAAACTGTTCGAGTTCCGCTCGTGGGCCGGCAGTGATCGGGACGGCAACCCATACGTGACCGTCGACGTCACCCAAGATACGCTCGAACGCCAGCGTGAGATCGTCCTCGAACGCTACCGAACGCAGCTCAAACGCCTCTCGGCGGTGCTGAGCCAGGACGGCGACCGGTATCCGACCACGGGTGCGTTTTCGGCGTCGCTCGACGCCGACTTCGAGGAGTTCCCGATGATCACCGAAGAGGCCGAAGAACGCTACCCCGACGAGCCGTACCGCCAGAAGCTCCGCTTGATGCGCGAGCGGCTCAACCGTGTCGGTGACGTTCGGCCGGGGGCCTACGGCACTGCCGACCAGCTTCTCGATGACCTCGAAACAATCGACGCCAGCCTGCGAGCTTACGGCGGCAGCGATATCGCCGAAGCGTTCGTCGAGCCGCTGCTCCGACAGGTCAGCACGTTCGGCTTTTCGCTTGCCAGCCTCGATCTGCGGGACCATCGCATCCAGCACACCAAAGCCATCGGCGAAGCACTCGCCAACGAGGGGATCGACTACCGCGAGCTCGACGAAGACGAACGCGTCGAACTGCTCACCGACGCCATCCTGCAGGACGAGCCGATCATCGATCCCGAAAACCCGGGTGATGTCTCGGAGATCGCCGAAAAAGTGCTCACGCGGTTTGCCGCGCTGGGCGATTGGCAAGACGAGTTCGGCGTTGAGGCCATCGACACCTACTGTATCTCGATGACCGAAGAACCAAGCCACGTCCTCGAAGTGCTGTTTTTGGCCGACCAAGTCGGTGCGGTCTCGCTGCCCGATCACGCCGGACTGGACGTCGTTCCGCTGCTGGAAACCGAATCGGCACTCAACGGTGCCGACCGGATTATGGGCACGCTGTTCGAAAACGAGGCCTACAAACAGGTGCTCGAAGCTCGGAACAACACCCAGGAGATCATGCTGGGGTACTCCGATTCCAACAAGGAAAACGGCTTTTTGGCGGCCAACTGGGATCTGTACAAGAACCAAAAACGCCTCGCGGAGATTACCAACGACTACGACGTCACGATGCGGCTGTTCCACGGTCGTGGTGGCTCGATCTCCCGTGGTGGCGGCCCGATGAACAAAGCACTGCTGGCGCTGCCCAACGAGACCGTCACGGGCCAGGTCAAGTTCACCGAGCAGGGCGAAGCGATCGCCGAAAAGTACGGCAACGAGCGCATCGCCGAGCGGAACCTCGAACAGATGCTCGACGCCCAGATCCGCGCCCGGCACAACGCCCTCAACGAGCCAGTCGAGGAGGTGCCCGACGAGTGGGCCGACGCGATGGATACGATGGCCGCAGCCGCACGCGCGGCTTACCGTGATCTGCTCGAAACCGATGGGTTCGTTTCGTACTTCGAGCAGGCAACACCGATTACGGTGATCGAGAACCTGAACCTCGGCTCGCGGCCGGCCTCGCGGTCGGAGGATCGGTCGGTCGAGGATCTGCGAGCGATTCCGTGGGTCTTCTCGTGGACTCAGACGCGCTGTATTCTCCCCGGCTGGTTCTCGCTTGCCGCGGGTGTCGACGCCTATCTCGACGACGGCGGCAGCATGGAGACGCTTGCGGAGATGTACGACGAGTGGGCCTTTTTCCGGACCACCTTTGACCGCGCCGCGCTGTCGCTGACCCGGACGGATCTCGAAATCGCCGACGAGTACGCCGCGCTCGCCGACAGCGAACTCCGCGAGGAGTTCCAGCCGCGGATCGAAAGCGAGTACGAACAGGCCGTCGAGTACACCGCCGAGATCACGGGTCGCGACGAACTGCTTCGCCGCGACTGGCTCGACGAGAGTCTCGAACGCCGCAACCCGTACGTCGACCCACTGAACCTGCTGCAGACCCACCTGCTGGGCCAGACGCATCTCACCGAAGCCGAAGAGCGAACCCTTCGGCTGACGGTCAACGGCATTGCCGCAGGGATGAAAAACACCGGATAACGCTAACACCGGATAACGCTACGCGCCCGGCAGGTAGGTGATCCCGTCGGGATACGTTTGGACATCGATCCGGTCTACTTCGGCTCGCTGTTCGATATCGATAACGGAGACGTCGTTGGTTTTGTTGTTCGTCACGTAGGCCAGCGAGCCGTCGGTGTTGAAGACGACATCGCCCGGACAGATCCCGACCGGAATCCGTTCGACCTCCCACGGTCGACCCTCGCCGTCACGATGGAATCGGGTTTCGATAACCGAGATATCGTTCGACAGCCGGTTGGGAACCAACGCGACCGATGCGTCGGGCGAAAAGACGATTCCCATCGGTGAGTCACCGAGTTCGGTTTCGTAGACGGTGGTGTACCGCTCGGGGTCGTGGATCGTCAGTCGGTTTTCGTTTTGGATCGTCACGTAGATGTTGCCCGTCTTGGGGTTGACCGCGACACCCTCGGGGCCGTCGCCAACCGGCACGTCGACCGAGATGCGCCGCTTGGCACAGTTGATGACGGTGAACGTGTTGCCACTGCTGTTTGTGACGTAGGCGCTCGACTCGTCGCCGTTCAGCGAGATGGTGTTCGATTTTGACTGGTGGGTCGGGATAATATCGAGCAGTGCGTCGGTCTCGATATCGAAGACGAACACCTGGCTGTTGTACTGAGAGACAACCCACAGCTCGTTTGCCGACTCTCTGACAACGAGTCCACGTGGGCCGTCGAACAGCTCATGGCTGAGCTGGCCGGTGACGGTGAACGTCTCGCTGTCGACGACCAGCAGCGCGTTGCCCTGCGAGCAGGTGACGTAACACTTCGTGTTGTTGGGGGCGGTCTCGATTGTCCGGGGGCCGAACGCGGTGGCGGTCTCGTCGACCGTCTCGCCGGTGTTCGGGTCGACGACCGACAGACAATCGTCGTCCCGGTTCAACACGAGCAGTCGGTCATCCATACGCCCACCGCGGGAGCCACGGCAAAGCCTGTTTCCACCGTCCGGATGCGGTGAGTCTCCGGTCCGACGGACGGTCGAACACTGCTTGCGACTTGTCGGCGGACGTGCTCGTTGATGGGCGTGCCCGTGATGCACGTGCCCGTTGATGGACGTGCTCGTTGATGGACGTGATTGTCGACCGACCTACACGCGAAAGATGTGTTGCTAATTGGAACAATTATTTTAAATATGGGCCACATGCTAGACATATGAGCAGCGATACCGCGGTCGAGCGGTTGATGACGACAGAATTAGAGACAGTTTCACCAGATGAAGAACTTAATGCGGCAGCAGCAACCCTGCTCGAACAACAGGCGGGGTCGCTCGTCGTGCTGGATGCCGAAAACCAGGTCTCCGGAATACTGACGTGTACCGATCTCGCGGAACTGGTCGCAAACAGCACCGCGCCGTCGGAGGCGACGGTCAGCGATTACATGACCACCGGTGTCGTGACGATCTCGCCGGACAAGTCGCTCCAAGACGCCGCAGCCGAGATGATAACGAACGGCATCCAGCATCTGCCGGTGACCGACAGCGACGACGAAATGATCGGGATGCTCTCGACGACGGATATCACGAACCACCTGACGTACGCCGGGAGTGCCGGCACCGACTGACCCCGATTATCGCACGGCCGCTGCGGCCTCGCCCATGATCTCGACAGCCTCGCGCAGCGTCTGCTCGTCGGTGGCATACGAGATGCGGGCCATCCCCTCGCCGCCCGCGCCGAACGCCTCGCCGGGGACGACGATCACGCCGCGGTCGATACATTCGTCGACGAAGCCCTCTGGCACTTCAGGCATCGCATAAAACGCGCCCTTCGGTGTCGCACACTCGATGTCGTGGTCGGCCAACCCTTCCAGGAGGATATCCCGTCGACGCTTGAACGACGCTGTCATCTCCTCGACGATGCCCTGGGGGCCGGTCAGGGCGGCCTCGGCGGCGTACTGGGCGGCTGCGGTCGCGCAGGCCTGGGCGTACTGGTGGACCCGAACCATGCGGTCGACGCGCTCGCTTGCGCCGACCACCCAGCCGAGCCGCCAGCCGGTCATTGAGTACAGCTTCGAACAGGAGTTGACGACGACCACGTTGTCGCCCTCGGCGTACTCGATGGGTGAATGGTGTTCGCCCTCAAAAACGGTGTACTCGTAGACCTCATCGGAGACACAGAGCACGTCATGCTCGTCGGCAATGCGGGCGAACTCCCTGATATCTTCTTCGCTGGCGACCGCACCGGTGGGATTGGCCGGCGAGTTGATGATAAAGGCGGCCGTATCGTCAGTGATCGCATCCTCGACGGCTGCCGGGTCGACCGTCAGGTCCTCGCGGAGTTCGACCGGGACGGGCTCGCCACCCGCGAGTTTGGTCAGTGCGTCATACGAGACGAAGCCGGGGTCGGGGATAATGACCTCCTGGCCCGCGTCGACGTGGGCCTCCAAGGCGATATGGAGTGCTTCGCTGGCTCCAGAGGTGGCGATGACGTCGTCGGGGTCGACTGCAATCCCCTGGTCGCGTTCGTGTTTGGCGGCAATGGCCTCCCGAAGCGGCTCGATTCCCTTATTAGGGGTGTAGCCGTCGGCCTCGCCCGACTGGATAGCGTCGATGGCGGCCTGGCGGGCGTGGTCAGGGGTCGGGAAATCCGGCTGGCCCAATCCGAGGTTGATGGCGTCGTCGCCGGCGGCTTCGAATACTTCACGGATACCACTGATCGAGATACGTTCGACGCGGTCGGCGAAATCGGTCATAGTATAGTTGCAGTCAGCCCGCCCGATAGCTTTTGTTACTGCGGTCGGGCGGCTTCGAAACCCTCAGTAGCGTTCCACCCCTCTGGTCGACCATGACACGGGCCGGACTCCGGTACGCCGCAGGCGCGCTCGCGGCGGCGGTCGCCGCGATCCACATCTACTGGGGGTTTCCGCGGCTCGTCCTCCAGCTCCAGATCGGCGCAGTGCCCGACCCCCGTCCCGCGGTGTTCGTCCTCAGCGGTGCGGCGATCTTCGTTGGTATCGCCCAGATCCTCGACGGCCGCGATCCAAAGCCGATCTATCTGGCCGGCATCGGCCTCATGGTCGCCTACATCGCGGGCTACGTCGCCTGGCACACCGTGTTGGGCCACGGCGCGTTTTGGCCGTGGGGCCCCGAACCGATCACCCATGAGATGCCGGCGTACGCCGTTGTCGTCGACCACCTGCTTGCGGACCCGCTGGCGTTGGTCTCGAAGCTGCTTGAGGTCAGTTTGGCCGGCCTGCTGACGGTGTTGTACAGACAGGACGCCACTTCGACCGACGAAACAATCGAGGCGGTCGTCGGCGACTCCTCGTAATGGCTTTCGGCACTCAGGCGTCGACCGAGAGATAGCTATTTATAAGCGGTTCACCACAACCTGAGACAATGCACGGACAGTCACGCGATCTCCGGGCCGGACTGTACAGTCGCCCAGCGGTGTCGGTGGTGTCGCTGTGAGTCGACCCGACTCGCTGTGGGGCCGGCTCAGAGCCTACGAGACGAACCTGATCGAGGATGTCGTCATGGGATCGCTGATCTTTCTGACGATCACGGCCGCCTGGGCCCAAGCCCCCGACGCCTGGCCGCAGTTCATCTACTATCTGGGGCTCGCCGTTGGGCTGTTCGGCTACTTTATATTCGTGAGTCCGCCGCCGGACGAACCCAAAAACTGAGCTGGGAGACGGTGGCTGTCGACTCGCCGAGCCGTAGTCGAACCCTTCAAACGGGTCGACGCTCTCGGATACGGTATGACTGACCACGAACTCCGCAAGGAGGCCCACGATCTCGATGTCACTGTCTGGGTCGGTAAAAGCGGCCTGCAGGCTGTGACCGACGAGCTGGCCGACCAACTCACCGACCGAAAACTGGTGAAAGTGAAGTTCCTTCGAGCAGCCCGCGGCACCAGCGACACCGCCGAGTTGGCCGAAGAGCTGGCCGACGCCGTCGACGCCGAGTTGGTCGAAACGCGCGGTAATACGGCCGTGCTGCACTGAGACAGCGTTAGCCGTAGGTCACACCCTCCTCGACCGGACCGCTGAACACCGAGTACAGCAGCCCGAAGTAGCCGAAGATAATCGGGATGAACGTCACCGCGAAGATCGTGTTGAGATTCAACGCCAGCGGGGCGACGATCCCCTCACGGATCGATAGCTCGACGGCCGGGTCGACGACCGGAAACATCGTGTAGGCGACGAAGCCGACGAGCACGAGCCCCATCCCAACAACTGAGCCGAACCAGCTGTAGGGTCGACGCGCCCGAATCGCAGCCAGTCCGACGCCCGCACAGCCGACAGTCAACAGCGCGGCCCCAGCGACCGCCTCAACGGTCGGCGGCGGAGCAGCCCCCGGTGCGACGACCAGCGCGTACACCAGACTCGTTGCAATGAGGCCGACGTAGGCGACCGTCGACTGTGTGCCCCGTCTGTACATCTTCGTCTGCAGTCGACCGCGACTCTTGATCGCCATAAACGCCGCACCGAACACGACACAGAGGGCAGTCAGCGAGAGGCCCACAGCGACCGCAGCGATATCCAGCACAGACGGGAGGCCGAACAGCCAGCCAGCGACCAACATCCCCAACAGGAACGGTGCAGCCACACTGCCGGCCACAAAGAGTCGGTCGCAAGTCTCGACCCACAGCTCGTCGGATCGCTCTTTGCGGACTTTCGAGCCGACTCCGCGCATGACGAGCGCCAACAGCAGCGCGAAGATCAGCAGATAGTGCCGCGACAAGAGATTTGAATAGACGGCCGGAAACGCCGCAAACAGCGTTGTTCCGAACAGGATCAGCCAGACCTCGTTGGCCTTCCAGACCGGCCCGAACGCAGCCAGCATTGTCTCGCGGTCGACGTCGTCGACGTCGGCATACAGGATACCGATCCCGAAATCGAAGCCGTCGAGGAC
>CAZOOU010000048.1:0-8890 GCA_964581495.1 uncultured Haloferacaceae archaeon | reverse complement strand
TCTGTCAGGAATACATCGATGGCACCGAGTACACGACGAGCGTTGTCGGGACGAAGACGAATCGGCTGCTCGGCGTGGTGCCAAAAGAGGCCATAGCAAAGGATGGCTCGACCGTTCTCGGGGCAACACGTCGATCACCGGCGGTCGCAGACGCCTGTGCGGACATCTTCGAAACGCTCGAACCGGCTGGCCCACTGAACGTCCAACAGATCGTCGACGAAAACGGAGTACCCCGAGTGATCGAGATCAACCCACGGTTTTCTTCGACCTCGTGTCTGACTGTTGCAGCGGGAATCAACGAATTCGATCTACTCGTCCGCGATGCACTCGGCGAGCAGGTCGACCCCCCGGCTGATTTCATAACCGACCGGTATATTGTCAGATACGACGGCCATCTGTTTGCTGATGCCGACGAGTTCGAGGGGCTTCAGTCGGCTGTCGACAGCGACTCGAAGCCACTCACGGAGTGTTGATCGCGTACAGTCGACGGTGGGACAGTTAGCGTGCCTCGGTGTTCGTCTCGACCACTGATAAATTGAATAAAAACACTGAATTGTCTTCCTACACATCCAGAGTGGTGGCTTTCGCCGCGTTGGTGGGCTGATTACCAGGTTAATCCTTCGTAGGCGATGTGATCAGTTGGCTCGATTATACGACGGCCGTCGACAACGACTGGATTAGCCATCGCTTCGAACTCCTCGTCTAGGGCTGCGAACTCGTCCCAGCCAGTGACGACCACAGCTCCTGCCGCACCGTCCAATGCGTCGGCAGCAGTGGCTGCGTAGTCGATGTGTGGGATTTCTTGACGCATATTCTCGGCACCGATCGGATCGTACCCCACAACCTCCGCACCACGCTCGATCAGGCCCATAATAACTGGCACGGCCCGTGAGTTCCGCACGTCGTCGGTTCCCGGCTTGAAGCTTAGTCCCAACACCGCAATCCGCCGGTCTTCGACGTCGACGTGTGTCTCGAGCAGATCGAGCAGGCGGTCGGGTTGTTGAGCATTCACCGTAACGGCTGCTTCCAACAGCTGTGGGTGGTACGCCTCACTACGAGCGGCGGCGATGAGCGCGTCGACATCCTTCGGAAAACAGCTGCCGCCCCAGCCGACGCCGGAGCGAAGGAATCGCTCGCTGATTCGGTCGTCGAGCCCGACTGCATCCATCACTTCGTAGGCGTCTAACTCGAACTCCTTGCAGATATTCCCGAGATCGTTCACGAGCGAGATTTTGCTTGCGAGAAACGCGTTGTTGGCGTACTTGATCATCATTGCCGTCTCGGGGTCGGTCTCGACAACAGCGACATCTCGCTCTGTCACCAGCGGCTCGTAAAGCTGTTGCAGTGTCTCGTGGGCCCAGGATGTCTCTGTACCGAAAACGAGTTTGTCAGGATTCATGAAGTCAGCCACGGCCGTTCCCTCCCTGAGGAACTCCGGATTGGTGGCCAGTTCGACCTCCCCATCACCGTCGAAACCCTGCTCCAATGCGGTCCGGACTTCCTCGACACCGGGCGGTGTAATCGTCGACTTGACGACGACGAGGTGTCGCTCATCAGCCCCAAGAGACGACAGCGCCTCGCCAACCATCTCTGCGGCCGCCGAGACCGCTCCGAGATCGATGCGTCCGTCACTGCGTGAGGGGGTGCCGGTCGCGATGAACGTTATTTCACCATCGTCGACTGTCTCGTACGATGCCGTCGCCCGAAGCCGGTCGTCGACGTGTTCTGCAAGCAGGTCGTCTACGCCGGGTTCGGCGACGGGCGACTCGCCAGTGTTGATTGTGGCAACGGTGTCCTCGTCGATATCAATCGCCGTTACCTCGTGGCCGATATCCGCGAGGCACGCAGAAAGCGTCGTTCCGACATAGCCGCTTCCGATGACAGTAGTGTTCACACCGGGAGACCAGCATACAAAGATAATAGTATGCTCTCACTACTAGTCCTCTCAGCGTCCAATCGGCATCAAAACGCTGCATTCGACCGTGCCGTGTTTCGGCAGTCTTTGGGCGAGAGGGTTTGTCGGCGACCGGACCAACCGTGAGCTATGCCAACCGTCTCCGTCACTGTCGCGCAGTCGACTGCCATCGACCTCGCCGGTGCCGCTGGGCCGGCGCTCGCATCCGCGACTGTGATTAGTTCGTCGCCCATTCAGTTGGTTGAATACATCGACCGATAATACATAGATCCTCCAATCGACTACCTTGTCTCCTAATAGGTACCGCTGGGATTCAGCCTCACGGCCAATACGAGTTACCAGCCAGCGGCCGACGGCCACGGTATGGCCAACAGCGTCGAGACGAGCAGGGGATTCGAGCACTCGCCTACCGATTCGGTCGACTGGCTTCGGACCGGCGCGCTGTGTGCGCTCTGTCTCGACGGCATGACGACCGGCTATGTGCTGGCTACCGACAGCTACCGGGAGTTAAATCCGATTTTGGCAGATCTCTGGACGATCCATCCAGCAGTAGTCACTGCCTACTTTCTGTGTTTTATATACGTCGTTCAGGTCGCAACGCGCCGACGTGGATGGCTGTCGACGACGATCTCGGCGGCCGTTGTTGTCGTGATGGGAGGCTTCGGGGGGCTCAACAATCTCATGTTGATACTCTTTGGCTCGCCATCGCTGCTTGATTTGCTGTCGGCTGGTGTTGGCCTGGCAGCGACGACGCTTGTTGTATTCGTCCTCCCGGCCTGTGGGCTCGGTGCGGCGCTGGTAACCGCGAGAGCTCGTCATGGTCGGCTGCCGTGGCGGGGGGTTGTCGCCGTCGTGGCTGGCGGCGGCCTCGGCTATCTGGTGTATCTCCGTACCGCACAGCTCGTTCTTGGCGTTCCGACGATACCTTTGTAGGGTCGATCACCGAAGTCGACCCATGCCGACAGTGTATGTCACCACCCCGCAATCGGCTGCCGATGAGCTTGCCGCAACGCTGGTCGACGAACGGCTCGCCGCCTGTGTAAACCGTTTCGAGTGTCAGTCGACCTACCGCTGGGAGGGCGACGTGGTGACCGATGATGAGGCGGTTTTATTTATAAAAACAACCGACGAAGGCTACAATCGCCTCGAATCCCGAATCGAGGAGCTCCATCCGTACGACGTGCCGTGTATCGAGCGGTTCGACGAAACCGATATGCTGGCGCGATTCGGCGACTGGATCGTCGAATCGGTCGACTGAGCTATCGAATCTACCGGTCGTCTCTGACCGTTGAGCCGACCACGAGTGCCGCGCCGATAATCACGAGGTTCTTGATAATGTACTGGCCCTCGACAGTCAGTCCGTAGGGAAACACCGTAAAGACGACCTCGGGCAACAGGACGATCGGCAGAAACGTCCCGGGCAACTGCAGGAACAACAGCAAAATGCCGGTCCTGATGAGCGGGCGGTAGAGGAAACAGAGTCCAATAACGACCTCCCAAATCCCCAAAATCGGCACGAACACCGCGGGGTCGACAACGTAGACGGTTGCGGCGACGAGTTCGCCCGCCGGGCTGATGCCGAATACTTTCAGCGCGCCGAACCAGATGAACACAACCGCGATTGCCACGCGCAAAACGGGGACGCCCCAGTGATCCATCCCGGTGGCAATCGTATCATCGAGTTCGTCGAACTGGTCTCGGTACGTCGTCAGTTTTGCGCGAATTGATTCTGTAGACATTTCGGTGGGCACCCAACCGCTATCGTTCGTAGGGGTCACGACACAAAGGGAGTTCTGGTACACCCGACGACTGCGGCAGCGACATCAAATAGACTACGTCGAATTGGCCGCTGCTTCGAGTTCGCCCATGCGTGCCTTGCGCTCGGCGTCGGTCATTCCCGCCCAGTTGGCAATATCTTCGAGCGTTCGGTTACACGCGGTACAGACGCCGTCTTCAACGGTACAAACGTTGATACAGGGACTACGGACCATCTGTCGACGTTGACGGTACAGAGTGACTTTGCTGATGTGGTTTCGTCTGCAGTAGTCGAGCCCAGCAAAGTGGCTCAAACGGTCTGCGAGTAGTGGGCCGGCGGCGCGCACAGATCGCTTGCCGTCGAGTCGTCCAGCGACAACACCATTTCTAAGCCGAATTCGCCGTCGACGATCTCGAAGCCGAGTCGCTGGTAGACGGCGATCGCCGGCCGGTTTTTCTGTTCGACATGGAGCATCAACGCTTCGCAACCCACCTCGATGGCCGCAGCAGCCGCCTGTTTGCAGAGTTCGGTACCGATGCCACGATTGTGATAGTCCGGATGGACGAAGACGGCCAACTCCGGACGCGGATCGTCGACTGGTGTGTAGATAACGTGGCCGACCAGCCGACTCAGGCCTTCGGCGACGATGTTGTGGCCCTCCGCAAACAGCGTCTCAAGCCATGACCGACAGCGGTGGTCGGCTGCGGGTGGAATCCCCTGTGCGCGGTCGGCCGACCCGAACGCGCTGTACATCTCCAGTAGCTGTTCGGTATCCTCCTCAGTTGCAGCGCGAAACGTCCAGGCACCGCCCGTTTTGTCGACGAACCGTGGACAGCGTGGCTGGCAGTACGGTGTGCCCTGACACCCGCTGTTGTCCCAGCCGCCACAGCCCACCTCGGAGGTGTTGCCCATACAGTCCGTTTAGGCTGAATGGATGTATACCCCCGGCTGTCTCCCACCAGCTGAGAATTTCGTTACTCGAACTCGCCGAGCGAGGACTGGCCCTCGCGGTCGGTTCGGGCGCATTCCGACTCGGTCGACTCTACCGACTCGGCCGACGACTGCTCGTCGATCCAGTCGGTAATCTGCCCGCCGGTTTCGACGCGCTCTACACGGCTGGGCGACGGTGTCGAACCCACTTTCCCAGTCGACTCGAAGCCGTCCAGCTGGGCTTGATCCCGATCGTCAAAGACGAGATTTGAGACTCGAACGCCGAGCTTTCGGACGCGGTCGTCGTCGAACTCCGCCAGCAGGTCGAGTGCGACCTGCTCGACCAACGCCGGGTCCGCGACCGGTCCCGAAAGCGAGGAGGCTCGGGTGTTGACGTCGAACGGTGGGGTGACGACCTTGATGCCGATTGTGCGATACATCGCCTCGCGGCTCTCGGCGCGGGCGGCAACGTCGGCGGCCAGCGCGCGTACTTTTTCGCGTTTGGCCTCAGTGTCGGCAGTCGCCTCGGTAAACGCTGACTCCCGCGAGAGACTCTTTGGCTTGCCGGTCGGCGTCACCTCGCGGTCGTCTTCGCCGCGGGCTCGCTCGTAGAGTTCGCGGCCGCGCTGGCCGAAGCGGTCGACCAACTGCGCGCGGTCGGCTGCCGCGAGGTCGCCGGCAGTCTCGATACCCAGTTCGTCGAGTTCGCGGGCAGTAACGGGGCCGACACCGTGGATTTCGTCGACCGGCAACGGATCGAGAAACGACTCGATTTCGGTGGGCGGAACCACGGTGAGTCCGTCGGGTTTGTCGAAATCGCTGGCAATCTTGGCCGTCGACATGTTCGGTGCGACCCCGACGCTCGCTGGCACACCGACCTCGCGGGCGATCTGCTGTTTGATATGCCGGCCGTACCCCTCGGCGATGGCCCGGTCGCCGCCGTCGACTGTCGTCCAGCTCGTACGATCGGTTACATCCAGATACGCCTCGTCGATGCTCACTTCGCGGACGGTCTCGGCATGTTCATGAAGGATTGCTTTGACCTCGCCCGCGACTTCCTTATAAAAATCCAGGTCGACTGGGCGGTAGTAGCCGACTACTCCATCGTAGTCGTCGGCTACGTCGTCGGCGCGCGGCAGGGCTTCAAGGGCCTGACTGATCGCTTGGGCACTTTCGACGCCGTACTCGCGGGCCTCGTAGCTGGCGGTCGCCACCGCACCGTGGCTCTCGCCGGATTCGTAGCCCATCCCGACAACCAGGGGTTGGTCTTCAAGGCCAGGTTCGCGCAGCCGTTCACAGGAGGCATAAAAGCAGTCCATATCGACGTGGAGGATGATTCGGTCCTCGGCGTCGACGGTCGCTCCCGGCAGCTGCGGGCCGTCCATACCCATTGTTTGTCATCAGTAGATATGATTGTTCGCCATCGCGGCCATAGCCCTGATTGGTGTGGCTACCGGCAGATACAAACAACTCTTTGAGACCACACGGTGGGAGCCACGATCACAATGTGCGACTCAACACACGTTTTGATTCCCGTCGCCGTCCTGCAGAGTGAATCGATCTCCGACGCTCTCGTCGACCTGTTTTCGAGCGTCGACATCACCCTGCTGGGCTATCACGAGCTACCGGACCAGACGGCGACCGACCAAGCACGCACCCAGTACAACAACCGCATCCAACGTCGACTCGCCAGCTACGCCACGCTGTTCGAGGCTGCGGAGGGGTCGGTCACCACCCGGTCGGCCTTCACTCACGACGCCCAGACAACCATCGAGCGAATCGCCATCGAAACCGACGTGACCGCGATTTTGCTGCCGAATCCGGCCCCAGAAATCAACAACCTCCTGTTGCCGATCCGCGGTGGCACCAATCTCGATCAGCTCACTACGACGACTGCCACCGTCGTCGACGGCACTGACGCTGGCGTCATCCTATTTCATGCCGCACGCTCGGAGCCAGCGGCGGCCGAGGGGCAAGCGTTGCTGGCGACTGCTGCCGAGAAACTCCAAGACGCCGGTGTCGACGCCGAGCGCATCACGAGCCGGACAGCGGTCACCCCAAGACCCGTCGCGGCAATCGCCTCGGCCGCTGACGATGCCGAACTCGTCGTTCTCGGCGAGCGCAAGCCCTCGCTCGTCGACCGGATCTTCGGCGAGATCCCCGACCGGGTCGCCCAAGCTACTGACTCTCCGGTGCTCGTCGTCCGGAAGCCACTCGCCGAGGCCGAGGCTGGAGGGGAGTCTGAATAAAAACGGAAGAAGGGACGCGTCTACAGCTCGTCTTCGAAGTCTTCGAGCGCGTAGACCGTGCCGGCGTTGCGGCGGTCGAGCGTCTCGTTGGCAAGCAGCCAGTAGACGACCGACAGCGCGCGTCGGCCCTTGTTGTTCGTCGGAATCACCAAGTCGACGTTGCTGACCTGGTTGTTCGAGTCACACATCGCGATGACTGGGATGCCGACCGTGATCGCCTCTTTGACCGCCTGGGCGTCACCGATTGGGTCCGTCACCACGACGACATCGGGCTCGATGTAGCCCGCGTAGTCGGGGTTGGTCAGTGTGCCTGGGATGAACCGGCCCGTGCGAGCGCGTGCGCCGATTGCGTCGGCGAACTTCTCGGCTGGGAACCGACCGTACTGCCGCGAGGAGGTCACGAGGATCTGCTCGGGGTTGTAGTCAGCCAGGAAGTCCGCAGCCGTCCGGATGCGGCCGTCGGTCTGGCTCACATCGAGGACGTAGAGACCGTCGTCACGGACGCGGTGAATGAACCGCTCCATGTCTTTGGTCTTCTGTTGGGTCCCGATGTGGACACCCGCGCCGAGGTAGTCCTCGACTGGGATGAGCAGATCGGCCTCGTCGTCCGGCATGACGTCGTCGTCGAACGGCGAAGCGTCTTCTTCCTCCTCGGCGTCGGCATCTGCTTCGGCGTCGGCTGCTTCCGCTGCAGCTTCGGCGTCGGCGTCAGCGTCGGCTTCGGGTGCTGGTTCGTCCTCGTCGACTGTCTCGTCGACAGCTTCCTCGGCGTCCGGTTCGGCGTCGACAGGCTCGTCGTCGGTGGCCTCGTCGGCCGCCGCGTCCTGTTCTTCGAGTGTTTCGGTGTCGTTGTCGCTCATACTGCGTCTTCCGCGATTCTGATAAGTTCGTTGAGTTTGGCGGTTCGCTCGCCCGCAACCGTCCCCGTCTTGATAAAGTCGGCGTCGGTTGCGACTGCGAGGTGTGCAATCGTCGTATCTTCGGTTTCGCCCGAGCGGTGCGAGATAATCGTCTCATACCCGTTGCGAACCGCCAGCTCGATTGCGTCGAACGTATCCGACAGCGAACCGATCTGGTTGGGTTTGATGAGGATGCTGTTTGCGGCACCCTGATCGATCCCGTCCTGCAGGCGCGAGACGTTGGTCACGAACAGGTCGTCACCACAGATGAGTGTCTGGTCGCCGACCTGCTCGGTGAGTTCGGCAAACGCCTCGTAGTCGTTTTCGTCGAGTGGGTCCTCGACGTACGCGAGGTCGTACTCCTCGACGAGTTCGGCGACGTAGGCGATCTGCTCGTCGGTCGACTTCTCGCCGTCGCTGTACTGGTAGGCACCGTCTTCGTACATCTCGGCGGCTGCAACGTCGAGACCGAACTTGATCTCGAAGCCGACCTCCTCGGCGACCCGCGAGACGGCTTCGTCCATGATCTCGAAGGCTTCAGCGTCCGAGACGGGTGGAGCCCACGCGCCCTCGTCGCCTTTGCCGGCACCAATGCCTCGTTCGTCGAGAATGTCGCCGGCTGCGCCGTGAACCTTCGCGTTGGCGAAGACGGCCTCTTCGACGCTTGGTGCGCCGACAGGGGCTGCCAGGAACTCCTGGATGTCGGTGGCGTCTTTGGCGTGTTCGCCGCCGCCGATCACGTTACCGAGTGGGATCGGGAAGTTGTCGCCACGGAACGCCCCACCAAGGTGCTGGTAGAGCGGCGCGCCGAGCACGTCGGCGGCTGCCTTGGCTGCGGCCATCGAGATGGCGACCGCGCTGTTGGCACCGATCTCCGAGAAGTTCTCAGTGCCGTCTGCGGCACGAAGCGCGCCATCGACCGCGCGCTGGTCGCCCGCATACACGGTGTCGACCAGTCGGGGGACGGCGTGTTCTCGGGCGTTGGCGATCGCTTCGTTCGGTGGGAGTTCGATTGCTTCGAACTCGCCGGTCGAAGCCCCAGAGGGGGCTGCTGCGCGGCCGAACCCACCGGATTCGGTGAGTACGTCTGCTTCAACCGTGGGGTTGCCACGGGAGTCGAGCACGCGTCGGAGTGAAATCG
>CAZOOU010000047.1:0-8967 GCA_964581495.1 uncultured Haloferacaceae archaeon | reverse complement strand
TCATGTACCGCCGTGGCTTCCTCGGAACGCTCTCCGTTGCTCTCGGGGGCGCGGCGGGCTGTCTTGATTCACTGGCGTATCCAACGGTGCTCAGTGTTCGGGAAACGGATGACGTGCCGGCTGACGTGTCCGTCCTCGACCGGTCGGACGACTGTTTGGCTGAGCAGGACCATATCCAAGAGTTACTCGACGAGAGTGCTGCAACAAACGAGACGTATACGAGCCAAGAACTGCCACCGAGAGCAGAACAACCGGTACGAGACGCGGTCTCTGCGTGTCGACGTGATGACTCTCAGCCGGTGTACGTGCAGAACGGCGATCAAATCGTCATCATTGAACTGATCAAGTTGGAATAATTTCACCGTCTCCCTCGCAACGGTGGTGCAACATTACTCGCCGCGGGCAGCCTCAAACATCGCCAGTGCCTGTTCGCGTCGCTCGCTGTGGTCGACTATCGGATCTGGATACTCCGGGGCGGCGTTCCGGCGCTGGGTGAGTGAGGCCTCGTGCCACGAATGAATAATTTCGGGATCGGTCTTTTCGAGTTCCTCGACGTACTCTTTGATGTATTCGGCGTCCGGATCGTAGCGTTCGCCTTGGGTCATCGGATTAAAAATTCGGAAGTAGGGCTGGGCGTCGGTTCCCGTCGAGGCGGCCCACTGCCAGCCGCCGTTGTCGTTAGCGGTGTCGTGATCAACCAGTTTCTGTCGGAACCAGTCGTACCCCTTCCGCCAGTCGATTAGGAGATCCTTCGTCAGAAAGGAGGCGACGATCATTCTGACTCTGTTGTGCATAAACCCCTCCGCTCGGAGCTGTCGCATCCCGGCGTCGACGATGGGATACCCCGTGTTGCCGTCTTTCCACGCCTGTAGCAACTCCGCGTCGTTCTCCCAGCCGATCTCCTCGTCGTACTCCTTGTAGTTCTGTGAGACGACTTCGGGGTTGAACCACAGCACGTGTGTGTAAAACTCGCGCCAGGCGAGTTGGGACTGGAACTCGTCGATCTGTTCGGCTTCGGCCTCGGTGGCATCCTCGCGGGCGGATTCGGTCGACCAGTAGACCTCCCGAATCCCGATCGTGCCGTATTTGAGATCCACCGAGAGCCGCGAAGTCGACTTTTTCGTCGGGTAATCTCGGTCGTCGTCGTAGCGGTAGATGCCGTCCTCGCAGAAGGCGTTGAGTCGCTTGCGGGCCGCCCTGGTGCCGGCCGCAAGCAGGTTGGCTTCCGGGTCGTCGAAGCCCAAATCGGCGAGTGTCAGCAGTTCGCCGGCTTCGACACCGAGCGTCTCGCTGTCGACGAGCACCCCGGCGTCGGGAGCCGGATACGGCTCGTCCTTCTCGCGGTCCTGCCATTTGCGACCGAAGTAGGTAAACACCGAGTAGGGATCGCCCTGGTTGGTCGTGATCGACCCCGGCTCGTGACAGATGGCGTCGTGGAACGATTCGCGGGGGATGTCGACCTCATCAAGTGCCATCCGGACCCGGCTGTCGCGCTCGCGGGCCAGTCCGGAGTAATCACGGTTCCAGACGACTCGGTCGGCACCGATTTCGCGGGCCACGTCGGCGACAACCTGCTCGGGATCGCCACGACGGACCAACAGGTCGCCGCCCTGATCACGGTACCACTCGCGGAGTTCAGCCAACGACTCAAGGAGATACGACACGCGCGGCGGTCCGGCATGCTCCAATACGCCCGGATCGAAGACGAAAAGCGAGACGACACCGTCGTCAGCCTCTGCGGCGTCGGCTGCAGCCGCCAGCGCGCGGTTGTCCGAGGCTCGCAGGTCGCGGCGGTGCCAGTGCAGTTGCATACACGCACAACGGTCGGGGCTGTAAGGAACGTTGTGGAAGCCAGCCGAGGACGTATGTTGACCGCACGTTTCGGTCAGACCCAGAGACAACCACAGGATATTTGATTGACACGACAGTCGTTCGTGTATGAGCCTCCCAGTGTATGCCGTGTTTGTGACGTTCTCGATTGGAGTCGTCTATACACTAATAAAGACAGTAATAGATGATGAGTCGCCGAATCTGATTGGCTAAGATCAGTCGGCCGTCGAGAGCTGCGTTGGATCCTCGAACAACCCCTCTCGTCGACCGTCCAACACCCCAAACCGCTCGCCGCGCCGCCGTTCGAGCCAGTAGAGCAACTGTTCGGCCCACTGGAGCTTGCGGGCTTTCAGTGGGTCGACCGAGGGGTCGTCGAACTCCCAGCCTACAAACCGCAGCTCGCTGGCTCCGAACGCAGCAGCAATAAATGCCGCCCGGTCGCCGTCAGTAAAGCCGCCGAAGTTCTCGACAGCGCCTCTCGGTTCTGCTTGTGTCGTCACCAGTGTCCAGTCGGGATCGAACTGTGGAAGCCACTCACTGAGCGCGGGGATGTTGTCGCCGTGGGCGTGGGCAGCCACCGGCGTCTCGCTGTGGGTTAACTCGTGGGCCGTCTCGACGTTTTTATCGAGATCTGTCACCATTAGGTCGACCCTAACGCCGTGATCGGCCAGTGTGTCGACCGCTGTTGAGGCCGCGACGATGGCGTCGACTGAGTCCGGATCGAACGCACTGAGCTCGTCGTCCAGCGACGGGGCCGCCCCGACGACAGCCACCGTCGCGCCGTCCAGCGTCGACAGGCGGTCGGTCTCGAACGGTGTAGCGAACTCGGCGGCGACATCCCGTGCCTGTTCGTCGGCCGCCCGGTCAAAGCCGAGATCCGAAAGGATCGCCTCGTAAATCGGCTCGAACGCCCGAAAGCTGTGGCTACCGCTCATTGTTCGCTGGATGGGTCGGCCGCGGAAGCCTGCGGCTCATGAATGGAAATATTGTATGGGCCGGTTTGGCACAGAGTACCCCTACCCGCGTGCCGCCCCGGCGTCCATATGGTCGTTTACGATGATCCGGCATAAGTTTTCTCTTAACAGCACGCATTACTGATACGTTCGAGAACGGTGGAAATGTCGCTTGAAACCCCATTCAAACCGTCGGTAAGCCGATCAAAACCTGTTTTCGTGCCAACGAGTACCATAACGCTGTCAGACGGTCGGCTGACGCAGTCGACGCCGGCCTCGCTGGCGGCGGTAGTAAGTTCGTGTTGGCTGTCATTGTCGAGTCCGCGAAGCTCGAACACACGGACAACGCTTCGGTCGACCACCTGCTCGGCTTCGGTGTCGGCTCCGAGTCGGTCGAAGTGTCGGCGTAACTCAGTTGGGGTCGTTACATCGAGTTCTTCAACGTCGATCTCGCCGCTCGTTTCGCGGAGCCGTGGCCGGCTAAACTCGTGGCCGATGAGTGCGGCATCCCGCGTTTCGGCGACGTCGTGGGTTCGGATCACGTGTGCGCCGCGTTCGACCGCCATCGAGGTCGCTGCCAGCGAAACGGGCAGGGCCGCCTCGGTGTCGCGGCCGGCAACCGACCGCAAGAAGTTCTTGCGATTGATCGACACCAAAATCGGTTGGCCGTACCCCCGAAACTCCCGCAGACGGTGGAACGTCTCGCGGTCGTCCTCGATTGTTTTGTCCTCGCTCCAGCCACCAAAGGCGGGGTCGACGATTGTTTTGTCGGTCAGCCCGTTGAGTTCCAGGGCGTCGTAGATGTCGTCGACATCCTCGACCGCACCAGGCCGTTCGAGATCCGGTGGCGAAGCCATTTTGGCGACTGCCACGTCGTACTCCTTGCAGACCTCGGGCATCTTCGGGTCCGCAAACCCACAGATGTCGTTGACCATATCGAACCCACCCCGGAGGGCGGCCTCGGCGACCTCGTGATACCGTGTTTCGATGGAAAACACCGCATCCCCTGAGACGCTCTCGATGGTTTCGAGCGCGACATCCAGGCGGTCGAGTTCCTCGTCTGCGCTGAGCACTTCGAACTTTTTGTTGGCCGATTCGAGGCCAACGTCGACGATATCTGCACCCTCATCGATGAGTTCGCGATCGACGTATTCGGCCGCCTCGCTGGGGCTGTTGAACACGCTCGGTTTGTACGGTGACTCCGAGCTCACGTTCAGGACGCCCATAATTCGTGGGGGGTGGTCATCGCCAATCGGCAACCCGGCCGCGTCGACTGTTCGCATACCTTGACTTCGAGAGCCGCGACCATAGGTCGCCCGGTCTCGGCGGAGTCAGTTTCTTTTTGTCGGCTGAGTCGGTAGAGTCGGTATGGGAAAAGTCAGCGTCGGGCTTCGTGGTTGGCGGTTCAACGAAGACGAAATTTTCACCGACGACGAGCAGTTCAAACCCCTCGACGAAATCCCGAAGGACCCCAAACAGCGACTCCTTCGGCTGTTGACACTGGTCGACAAACCGTGCGATTGCTGTTATCTGATCCACGGCGAACGCGACAAAAAACAGTGCAACCCCGCCGCATTCGTCTACGGCGAGCCGATGGACGAGGTGTTGCTCTGTGCGGACCACGAGCCGGACTTTATCTACTGGTATCAGGAGGCTGGCGGCAGCGAGCTTCGGGGCAAAGAAACGTTTGCCGACGCCTTCCACCAGTGGTTCGCCGACGGCAACCGCGCGCCCGAGGCGTTCGGCGGCACCGAAGTCGTCGAGACCGACCCCGAAGCACTTCCGGAGCTGCCGAATGCCCGGGAGATCCGGGACCGACTCGAAGCCGACTACGAGCCACACCAGATCGATCTTCGGCAGTACGTCGACGAGCCCGACGACGAGCAGACCGACCGCCCAAGCGAGGACGAACTCGCCGAGTTAGACCTCGAAACCGAGTATCCGAGCCGCGACGAATGAGCCACACCGAATGAGATCCACACCCGTTGTTGTCGTCGTTGCGGCCGAAACCCCCGGGAACGTCGGCACCATCGCGCGGGCGATGAAGAACTTCGGCCTTTCGGAGCTCAAACTGGTCGACCCGCCGGAGCTCGACCCGGACGGCGAGGCCTACGGTTTTGCCGGCCACGCTCGCGAAGACGTGTTGCCGAACGCTGAAGAAGTCACCTTCGAAGAGGTAGTCGACACCTACCACACCGTTGGCTGTACCGCAATCACGGGCGAAGACAGCCGTCGACACGTCCGGTTTCCGTTCAAAACCCCGGTCGAACTCCGCGAGGAGCTAGCGACGGTCGAGACCCAAACCGCGCTCGTCTTTGGCCGCGAAGGGCGTGGCCTGCATAACCACGAGATCGAACAGCTCGATGAGGTCTGTTCGATTCCCGCCAGCGACGAGTATCCAGTGCTTAATCTGGGGCAGGCGGCGACTATTTTACTGTACGAGCTGCGGGGGTTGACTGTCGACGAAACCCAACTACCGGATATCGAGCGCGTTCGAGCCGACGAACCAGATATCGAACGGCTGTATGAGTACTTTGCAGATTTTCTCGATGCCCAAAACTACAACGAGCGCAAGCGCGCCAAAACCCAGCGACTGATGCGTCGGCTCGTCGGGCGCGCCCACCCGACGGATAGAGAAGTTCACACGCTGTTGGGTGTTTTTCGGCAGGCAAGCAACCAACTCGACGAACTGCCGGACCCCGAGGCTGATTCGGCCACCAGCCGCGAGTAGCCTGTGGCTACTGGGTGTCGACCTCGAACCGCGCGCCACCGCTTTGGCTTGCTGCCACCGAGATCTCCCAGTCGTGAGCGTCGACGATTTCACGGACGATATGGAGTCCGAGCCCGCTGCCGGACTCCGTTGTTGTGTACCCTGATTCGAAGATTTCATCGCGCTCGTCCGGTGGCACTCCCGGACCGTCATCACAGACCGCAAACCCCTGTTCGGTGGGCTTGATCGTGACCGTCACTGAGTCGATATCGTCATCGAAGACGGCATGTGGATCACGCGAGGGTTTCGCGCCGAGTCCGACCGACTCCTCGGAGCCGTGTTCGATCGCGTTTCGAATCAGGTTCTCGAACAGCTGTTGGAGCCGGATCGAATTGGCTTCGACGGTCTCCAGCTGTGGTTCGACCTGGAGCCGCGCCGTCGAGGGGTCGACGATTCGCCAGGCCTGAATGGCGACCGTCTGGATCGAAACCGGTTCGCGGTCGCGTTCGCTGTCAGCGTCGACTGCTTCGATACTCTGGAGATGATCGGTGATCAGTGAGTCGACCCGCTGGGCAGCGTTGCGAGCGGCCTGGAGATGCATTTCGGCGTCCGACTCGTTGGTCGCTGCAAGTTCGATACGGCCGTAGATCACCGACAGCGGCGAGTTGAGATCGTGGGCGACCGTTCGGGCGAACTGCGAGAGCGTTCGGTTGCGATCGGCTGTCTCGCGAAAGCGGGCTTCGATATCGACAATGGTCGACTGATAGTCGAGACAGACGCCTGCGACCGTCGCAAGCTGCTGGAGTTGATTTCTCACAGCCGGTGTCATCGTGGTGTGGTCGACCGAGAGCACGCCCTGGTCGCCCACTGGATAGGCAACTGTCCATCTCGGCTCCGGTCGATCCGTCGACGCCGGCTTGCTGGCAGTCGTGTGCGGTTTGGCTACCTGTTTTGGCCTCCCGGTGTCGATGGCCTCGCGGACTTCCGGTGGCACAGTGGTGCGGCTCGACGCGGGTTCTGCTTGCAGGTCGAGCGAGCCATCGTCGTCTGAAAGCCAGAGTCGGTGTTTGTGAACTGTCGGCAGCTCGGAGACCACTGCATCGAGTTCGCTTAGCAGCTCACACTGACTTTCGCTGGTCGCGAGTCGATCGAGTCGACCACTGGGCTGCGGGTTCGTTTCGAGAGGCTCGTCGGTTCGCTGGCTGTCTGCCCTATCGAGTCGCTCCGAAAGCGTCGTCGACTCACTTGTGACACTGACAGCGGGCTCTGTGGCCATCGGATCGACCGAGACGACGATCACCGACACGGTCGGATTGATCTCTCGGACGGTCGACCGAATCTCGCGTCCATCGAGTGGCTGCATATCCGCGTCGGCAACGACGCAGTCGACGCCCCACACCGCAACCAGATCGGGAACAACTGTGGGGTCAGTCGTCGTCTCGATGGTCTCGGGCGGCCGACAGCTGGCGACTGCCTCACGGAGTTGCGCCGTGGTTTCGCGCCCGTCGCTCACACAGAGAATTTCGGGCGACGAGTCGACGCTCAATCCAGTCTCAAGACTCATCAGACTGTTCGCGCTGTCTCATGGTCTGATACCCACCGGGATACGCCGAACAGTCGTGACTCGATCGGCGAGTCGCTCACCACCCATCTCGCCGTTGCTGCAGCCGACATACCCACCATTGCGTTCATACAGCGACTGCTGTATCAGACTACTTTTAGTTCACTCCGTAAATATCAGGACTGATACCACTGTGCGGATCTGCGTATAAACTGTTAAGCCGCTCTGCGGTCGACCGGCAGGCATGGAAGAATACATTCTCAACGATGAAACCCACCTGTCGCCGGCGGTCGTCGTCACGACGATCCTGCTGATCGGCGCGTTCGTGCTCGGCTTTGCGTATCAGCTGGTGTTGTTCGTTCTGTAGGTTTCGACTACTGCCGCGTTCTGTCGGCGTGTGATCGCACCCAGAGCTCGCCGATCCGCGAGAGTGTTGTCCGGTAGGATTTACCGACCTCCTCCTGTTCGATATACCCCTTGCCGCCGGGACCGAGGCGGTCGACGTTGTAAATCACCTTCGAGCGGAAGCTGTCGGTGTACTCCTCGTTGAGATCACGCGCCAGCGTTGAGGCCAACTCGCTGACCGACTCGAACTCACCGTGTTCGCCCAGCGTAAAGAGGACGAGCTCCTCGAACGGTTTGACGCTCGAAAACGAGGCGACCGGCAGTTCGACGATATGGCTGTCGCCGATTTTCTTCGCGCCAATCGTCACACCGCGTTCGTCGAACTCCGCCAGCAGTTCGTCGATGCTTTCGAGCCGTGTTTCGATCCGGTCGTGGTCGAGATCACCCTCCGCGAGGAGATCCGAGAGCAGATCGTGTTCGGCCTGGAGCTCTTCGGCGAGTTCGGTTTCGAGATACTTCTCGGGGGCGGTGTAGTAGGTGTGAATCCGATCGCGGTCCTCCTGGCGTTCGACCATCACCGAGTGGGCGGCGGTCGCAAACGCGAAGCTGACGGGCCGCGGCATCGAACAGACGTTGACCCAGACTTCTGCGCCGTCATCGAGTTGGTCGTTGATCAGTTCGAACGCGCCCTCGAAGGCCGCATCGTAGTCGTAGACGTCTTCGAGGCGGATGCGTTCGGTCTCGGCGCCCAGGAGGTTCTGAAAATCAGTTTCGAGTTTCGTGGCGAGCCGCCGGGAGTACTCGACGTTGGCCTCGCTGCCGACCGCGCCCTCAAGGAGGATCACGTGGTCCACATCGAACTGATCACGGATGAGCGGCGCGATAAGACGGTCGTAATCGAAGCCGACCGGAACGATGTGCGTTTGCATACCCTGTATCTACGGACAGCACGTATAAAACGCATCAGTCTTCGGGGCAGTCGGTCGGCTGCCGACACGCGGTTACTCGATATCGAATAGCGCCCTTCGAACCGCGCCCGCCACCTCGTAAATCAGGTCGATGCCGCTGTCCCACAGTGCCCAAATCGTGTCGACGCCGATGAGAATCAAGCCGATAAGCACGGCGACGGTTCCCACCGAGCCAACGAGCAGCGCGGCACCCAGCATTTCGCCGGTAGACAACGCCATTGATTCGAATACATAGCCGGTAGTAAAGAACGTTCGTATGCTCGCCGTCCAGTGTAGTCGCTGGCTTCTGTACGCTCGTGGTACCGATCTGGCATACGGCTACATCCTCACTGGGTAGTGCAGGATGGCAACTGTTGGACTATTCGTCTTCGTCTTCGGGCATAATCTCGGTTGAGATCACTTTCAAGGGGATGTTGTGCAGTTGCTGGCCGATTTCTTTCCGGGCGATCCTGGAGGCGTGTTCTTCCTGTTCGACGTTGAAGACAACGAGTTCGAGTTCGAGGGCGACCAGTGCCTCGTCGGCCGCGATGAACGCAGGCGGCAACTCCTCTCCGGCGGGCGAGGTTCGCGTTCCCATCTCGATTTCGACGTAGTTGAGAT
>CAZOOU010000046.1:0-9128 GCA_964581495.1 uncultured Haloferacaceae archaeon | reverse complement strand
ATATAAAGCGCGAACAGCAGGAACATCGTCAGTCCCATGCGTCCACGGAGTCCCCAATCTGTCGACCAGTTCATAGCTACCCGTAGCAGTTCAATCCGTTAAACCCTACCGGAGCATGCTGATACTCCTCATATTTGGGAGCACCTGAACTATTTGAGTAGTCAGCGACTACTGATAACATATGACGTTCACAGACCGCACAGATGGTGGCGAACAGCTCGCCGACCAGCTCCGAACTGAGGACGTTGCGGTCGACCTTGTCTGTGCGATCCCCCGCGGCGGCCTCCCGGTGGGTCGAGCAGTCGCTGACCGGCTGGGAGTGCCCCTGGATGTGGTTGTCGCCTCGAAACTCGGCGCGCCTGCCAACCCCGAACTCGCCATTGGCGCGGTCGCTGGCGACGGCAGCTACTGGCTCAACGACGAACTGGTCGACCAGTTGGGCGTAGAGGAGTCGTACATCGAGGCCGAACGCGAACGTGAAGCCGAAGTCGCCCGCCAGAAGGTCGCCGACTACCGGGGTGGCGAACCGCTGCCGGATGTCGCGGGCAAACGTGTCGCGCTCGTCGACGACGGAATCGCGACCGGTGCGACCGCGATTGCCTGTCTCCGACAGCTGCGGGCCGGCGACGCCGCCGAGAGTATCCTCGCCGTCCCCGTCGCGCCACCCTCCGCGCGCGCCGAACTCCGCGAGGAGGCCGACCGCATCGTGCTCGTCGACGAACCTCGCCCTTTCGGTGCGGTAGGCAGTCACTACCGGCAGTTCGACCAGGTTTCAGACAGTGAGGCCATCGCGCTACTGGGCGAATAGCTGTGCCAGTAGTCCACACAGACGGCCGAGGTCGCGCTGTTTAACCAGCCGACGACCCTACAGCCGGTATGAGCGATTCACGCGACTTTTGTCCCCGGTGTGGCGACCCGGTCGACGAACGGGTCGACCGTCGGCCCGGCGAGCCACGCGATGCGGATGCGGTGCTGTGCGATAGCTGTTATTTCGAGGAGTTCGAGCTGATCGACGCCCCAGAGCGTGCTCACGTCACCGTCTGCGGGCGGTGTGGCGCGGTCGAACGCGGCAACCGCTGGGTCGACCTCGGGGCAGTCGACTACACCGACGTTGCGGTCGACGCCGTGAGCGAAGCGCTGTCGGTCCACGTCACCGCCGAGGATATCGAATGGGGTGTCGAACCCGAACAGGTCGACGAGACGACGATCCGGATGCACTGTACGTTTTCGGGAGTGGTTCGCGGCAGCCATCTCACCGAGCAGATCACCGTGCCGGTTCGGATCGCCAAGGAGGTCTGCGATCGGTGTGGCCGGATTGCGGGCGGCTACTTTGCGAGTATTCTCCAGGTGCGCGCCGAAGACCGCCCCGTCCGCTCCGAGGAGGCCGACAAGGCCATCGAGATGGTCGAACGCTACGTCGCCAACCGCGAGGCCGAGGGCGACCGCGAGGCGTTTATCACGACAGTCGACCGAAGCAACGAGGCCGGCCCGAACATCAAGCTGTCGACCAACAAACTCGGCCAGACGCTCGCCAACCGACTTACCGACCACTTCGGCGGGACCGTCCACGACTACCCGACGCTCGTCACTGAAGACGGCGACGGCAACGAAGTGTATCGGGTGACGTTCGTCGCTCGACTACCAAAATACACGCCAGGCGACGTGGTCGACCCCGAAGACGACGAGGGACCTGTCGTCGTCACGAGCGCCCACGGCAACCTCAAAGGCACGCGGCTCCGGTCGGGCGAGCGGTACGAAGCCAGCTATGAGGCGGGTACCACACCCGACGTGACCAAACTCGGCCGCGTCGACGAGGCCGAACAAACCACTGTCGTCACGGTCGAAGACGACCATGCCGTCCAGATTCTGGACCCAGAAACCTACGAGGCCAAGACAGTCAGTCGACCCGACTTTTTCGATGCGGCCGACGAGACTGTTCCCGTCCTGAAAGACGGTGATTCGTGTTACATTCTGCCAGATGAGAGTATATAAGCGGTGTTTTCGGTAGCGTTCGTCGAATCGCACCCTCGTATTTGTCGACTAGTCAGTGTTGTCTGATGAGTACCTTGTGTGTACTTTTTACGCAGGTGGCAACAGTCGCATGTGGGAGCGTTCCGGCCTGTCGCCCGGTCGGTGTGAGCTCCCCTCGACGTGCGAGTCGAGATACCAGACTGGCTGCTGCGTCGTGGGGTGGGTCTCTGGCAGGACTTCAGACGCAGCACACTCGGTGTGTCGACTGTGCGGCGATCAGGGTTTCAGCTCCTGATACGTCGTTCGAAGCGTCACTGGTGTCACGGATGCGACATCGGCAGCCTCACGTTGTGTGAGGCTTTTGCCGTGTTCTTTGGCTGCGGTGTACAGACAGGCAGCAGCGATGCCGCTCGGATTCCGGCCAATATGAATGCCTTCGGCTTCGGTTCGGTCGACCAGCTCTTTGGCGCGTCGCTCGACACCCACCGACAGCTCAAGTCGGTCGGCATACCGGGGGAGATACTCTCGGGGATGTGTCGGTTCGATTGGGAGTCCAAGCTCTCGGTTCAGTGCATCGTAGGCGGCCTGAAACTCCTCGCGGCTGCTCTGGGAGGCGGTGGTGATCTCGTCTACGGTCCGCGAGATCGACGCAAGCCGGCAGGCCGCATACAAACAGGCCGCGACGAACCCCTCGATCGAGCGGCCGCGCAGCAGGTCTTCGTTCTGTGCGGACCGAAACAGCGAGCACGCCTGATCCCGTACCGGCGTGGGAAGCGACTCGTTGCTGACGATGTGTTTGATCCGGGTAAACGCATGAATCTGGTTTCGGTCCTTTTTGCTCGAAATCTGCGCGCGGTTGTGCTGTCGGCGCAGTCGGGCGAACTGCCGGCGTTTGGTCGCACAGACGTCCGCTGCGTAGCCGATCTCGGTCGACAGCCCCCGGTCGTGGCGGGCAACCGTCAGCGGCGAGCCGGTTCGTTTGGGGTTCGTCTCGTCGTCGGCAAACGATCGCCACTCGGGACCACGATCGAGGCGGTCGGTCTCGACGACGAGCCCGCAGTCGTCGCAGACACGTTCGTCCGAATCGGTATAGATGGAACTCCCGCAGTCGGGGCAGCGTACATCGGTGGAGGGCATGTTGTCTGATAAGTAATTATCAGTGATAGCTATAATAGTTAGATACTGAACAATATTCCGCGCTTGTCAAAGATTTATATACAATAACGTGACTAACACGAAAACTGATTAGTACACTATCATACACGTGGTCGTCGACGGCGGTGGCTCGGCCCGTGTGGTCCCGCAGAGCGATGGTTACTCGGCTTTGATGGCGTCGGCGACCGCGTCGAGTTCATCGTCCGACAGCTCGGGCGAATCGATCGCGATGGCGTGGATCGGGCCGCTGTCGTCGCCCTCGAAGCGGGGAATGATGTGGACGTGGACGTGGGGGACCTCCTGGCCGGCGGCCTCGCCGTTGTTGATGCCGATGGTGGTCGCGTCGGCGTCGACGGCGTCCTCGATGGTCGGCGTTAGTTCGTGGACTGTCTCGAACAGGTCGGCCGATAGTTCGGCGGGCAGCTCCTGGAGATGCTCGTAGGGCTCTTTGGGGACGACGAGCGTATGGCCCGGCGCAAGTGGGTGGGCATCGAGAAAGGCGATGACGGTCTCGGTTTCGTGGACGATACGGCCGGGAATCTCCCGGTCGATGATCTTCTCGAAGATCGTTTTGGATGCCATATCTCCCGTTTCTATCGCCTCAATAAAGAACATTGGTCCACTGTGGCGCGACCGAAAGGCTCAGACCAGCGCAGTACGTCTGGACGCCGATGACGAAACTCCCGCTCGAATCGGTCGCCCTTCTCGCCGAACTGCTCGTGTTCGCGCTCGGCACGACGGTGCTGTCGACAGTCGGTCTCTACCTCGAACTGCTCGCGGTCGGCGCGATAACAACCGGCCAGCTCACCCTCGGTCTGTGGCTCTGTCTGTGTGGCGGCGTCGCGCTCTACTTCGGCGTGTATGCGATGGGCGTGACCGAACTGCTCCCGCGCGTTCGTCGACTGTTTACTCGACCAGCCGAGTAGCGACCGCCGGCGCGACGCTGACCTCGCTGACGGCCGTCTCCAGAGTATCGGTGCCGATCACCCGCTCGACGCCGGCCGCCGAGAGTTTGGTGAGCGCACTTTCGGCCAACACGGGATGGACACAGAGCGCGAACACCCGCCCGGCTCCGCGACTGTTGAGCACCTCGATCGCGCCGCTCATCGTCCCGCCGGTGGCGATGATATCGTCGACGACGACCACATCGCGCCCCTCGACAGGCGCGTCGCTCGGGGTGAGTTCGATCTCGCCGGTGTCTCGATCCCGGTGTTTCTCGAAGAAGTCGACCGTTCCCTCGCCGTAGGCGTCCCGCGTTGTCGTCGCCAACTCGATGGCTCCCTCGTCGGGTGCGACAAACAGTGGCTCAGCGAGCCCATCGAGCGGGTCGGCCAACAGCCCGGCGGCGTTGATGGCCTCGGTGGGGACATCGAAGAACGCCGCGACGGCCGGCTCGTGTGGTTCGACCAGCAGCACGCGGTCGGTTTCGGTGCTGATCGCTTTCGCCACCGCACGCACCGAGATCGGCTGGCCCGATTTGAACGCTTTGTCTTGGCGGGCATAGCCCAGATACGGAATCACGGTCGTAATCTCGTCTGCCCCGGCCTCGCGGGCGGCATCCTGCAGCTGGAGGAGTTCGATATGCGCATCGTTGGTCGCCGTCGAGGCGACGATTACTGCCTCGCTGTCGTCGAACTCAGGGATCGACGCCAGTGTTTCGCCGTCGGAAAACCGTCTGTAGCTCGGTACCGTCAGGGTTGCCGCCAGCTCGTCGGCCACGGCAGCCGCGAGTGCCTGGCTGGTCGACCCTGGAATGATCGTGGTCATACGCGCTGTTTTCCCACCAGGGGTAAACCCGGTTTCGGTGTTGGGCCGACACACCCACCGGCTGTGTTCCGTCGGTTCAGGTACTTCCTGGCCCGACTGCCAGCCCACGAACGCCTCGTACACCGACCAGCTGGTGTCGCCAGCCGTCGCCCGCCGCGAGACACAGCGTTCCGTTCTCGGTGATCGCCGCCACAACGCCGCCGCCGTAGGCCACATCGACCGCTTGGGAGTCGACCGGCAGCCTGTCTTCGACCCACTCGTCGGCCGTCGACGCCTCACGGGTGATCACCCGATCACCTATCGCGTGCGCGTGGCCGTGACCATCGCTGGCGAGACGCCGAAACGCACCCGTTGCAACCTGTTGCCAGCCGTTGCCGAGCGAAAACAGGCCCTCGGACGTCGCTGCCAGCGGCGTTCCGTGGGCTGCGACATCGCAGACAGCCGTGAGTCCGACGTGGTCGAGCCTCTCGTCGCCAAGTCGGTAGACACCGTCGCTCGCAGCCACCAGCGAGCCCGAAACCGCTCGGATCTCGTCAAGTTCGCCGACTGGCTCCCACGCGTCGGCTGTGGGCCAGTCGTCGGTGACCCACACCTGGTTTGCGCTGGCCGCCACCGGGCCATCGGGCCCCCAGGTGAGGTCGACGATCTCGCCGAGCGAGTCGTCGCCAACTGACTCGAAGGATCGTGATTGGGCGGTCGACTCCCCGTCGTCGGGCGGGCTGTGCTGTACCCCGTCGGCTGTGCCAACCAGGAGTCCCGCCTCGCTGGCTGTGACGGCGGTGGTTTCGCCGCGCATTGCCAGTCCGAACTCGCCGATCTGGTCGGCTGACACGGTCACGCCGAGCAGGCCGGTCTCGCTGGCGACGAACACGTCGGTCGTGCCGTGTTTCGAGCCGAACACCCGCTTTTCAGTGAGCGTCTGCATACGGAAACTCGTCGACCAACAGTCAAAAACGCTGGCAGTCGACCGGTGGACCGTGTATCGGTGTTTTTTACTTTCCCAGACAGTTGCTCAGCGTATGCACTCCGCTGTGACGTTTCAGGCCGGTGGGACGGTTCCGCCGCTCACACCGGAGATCATTCTGCTGTTTTCGATTGTGCTTCTCGCGCTCGTGTTGTTCATTACTGAGCCACTGCCGATCGATATCGTCGCCATCGGCGTGTTGGTGACGCTCGTCGTGCTCGAACCGTGGACCGGCGTCGACGCCGCCACCGGCCTCGGCGGCTTTGCGAGCACGGCGACGATCACCGTGTTGGCGATGTTCATACTCAGCGAAGGGGTCAGACAGTCCGGACTCATCAACATCATCGGCACCAAAATCGCCGACCGCTACGGCCACAGCCCCTACAAACAGCTGCTCGCCGTGCTCGGCCTGTCGGGTGGGACGGCCGGCTTTATCAACAACACGCCGGTTGTCGCCGTGATGATCCCGATGGTCAACACGCTCTCGCAAAAAACCGGAATCTCGCCGTCGAAACTCCTGATTCCGGTCTCGTATGCGGCGATGCTGGGCGGGATGCTGACGCTGATCGGCACGTCGACCAACATTTTGGCGTCGGATGTCTCGGCGCGGCTGATCGACCGCCCGTTTTCGATGTTCGAGTTCACGCAGCTCGGTCTGATCGTGCTCGTCACCGGTGTCGTCTATCTGGCGACGGTCGGTCGGCTGCTCATCCCCGAACGGATCAGCATGAGCGACGAGCTAATCGAGGACTTCGAGATGGCCGAATACCTCACTGAGGTCGTTGTCACCGAGGAGTCGGAACTCGTCGGCAAAACGATCACCCAGAGCTTCGAGGAGTTGGCCGTCGACGCCGATATCGTCCAACTGGTTCGGGATGGCCGCGCGTTCACCGAACCGCTGTCCCGCAAGGAGGTTCGAGCGGACGATATTCTCGTGCTCCGGACTGACCAGCAGAGCCTCATGACGTTTATCGAGGCCGAAGGACTCGAGCTTGCGCCCGACGCCGAGGTCACAGACGAGAGCCTCGGTGCCGACACCACCGACATCGAACCGGCCTCCGAACAGCGACTGATCGAGGTCGTCATCTCCCCGGAGGCCTCCGTGTTGGGCGAAACGCTGGAGACGCTCAACTTTCGGCATCGGTACGATGCGACCGTGTTGGCGATCCGCCGTGGTGGCGAGATTATTCACGCTCGCATGGACAAACGTCGACTCCGCGGCGGCGACACCCTGCTGATCCAGGCCAGCGAGTCGACCGTCCAGCGGTTCGGCAACGACCGGGATTTCATCGTCGCTGGCGATCTCACGCTGCCGGATTTCCGCTACAACCGCATCCCGGTCGCCCTGGGAATCATCGCGATCGTCATCGGGCTGGCAGCGTTCGAGGTCGTCCCCATCGTCATCAGCGCACTGGGCGGCATCGTCGCGATGGTCGCAACCGGCTGTGTCAAATCCAGCGAGGTCTATGGTGCAGTCGACTGGAGTGTGATCTTTCTGTTGGCGGGACTCATTCCGCTCGGCGTTGCCATGGAGCGCACGGGAGCCGCCGAATGGCTCGCAGTAAGTATCCTCTCGATTGCCGGGGGGCTTTCACCGATACTGTTACTCGGTCTCTTCTACCTGTTTACCGCGCTCATAACCAACGTCATTAGCAACAACGCCAGCGTCGTCCTCATGATTCCGGTTGCCATCGAGGCTGCCGAATCGCTCGGCGTCGACCCGTTTTCGTTCGTCTTGGCGGTGACGTTTGCGGCCTCGACCGCGATGCTCACGCCAATCGGCTACCAGACGAACCTGATGGTGTACGGCCCTGGCGGCTACAAGTTCACCGACTTTTTCCGCGTCGGCGCGCCGCTACAGCTGATTTTGACCGTCGTGACCGCAGTCGGTATCACTGTCATCTGGGGTGTGTGACGAGCCATGCGACCGCACCACACCCACAGACAAAGATATCCGACGACTTAACCGGGATGACAAAGAATATTCTGGCGTGACTGAGGTACTGTTAGGAATCGGCGTGCTCGTAGCGATTTTCGTCGGCTACAACATCGGTGGGGCGACAACTGGCCCCGCGTTCGGCCCCGCGGTCGGGGCGGGAACGCTCACCAAAACCGCCGCGGCCGGACTGATGAGTATCTTCTTCTTTATTGGTGCTTGGACCATCGGTCGGCGCGTCGTCGACACCCTCGGCCGAGAACTGGTGACTGATCCGGCGATCTTCACGCTGCCAGCCAGTATCACCGTCCTATTTTTCATTGGACTCGCGCTCTTTGTCGGCAACGTCTTCGGCGTGCCAGCCTCGACCTCGATGACCGCAGTCGGTGCGATTGCGGGGCTCGGACTCGCCAGCAATTCGCTCAACTGGGCCGTCATGGGCGAGATCGTCTCGTGGTGGCTTGTCGCGCCCGTCATCGGCTTTTGGGTGTCGGCGGTAATCGGTCGCTACTTTTATGCCTCGCTCAACAAGCGGATCGCCCTCGCCCAAAGCGATGGGCCACTGTTGACTGTCGACCGTTCGGGGCTGTTGCCCGTCATTAGCTTCGGGCCGAACACAACCACCCGCGAGATCGTCGGCACCGTGATCGTCGTCGGCATTGGCTGTGTCATGGCCTTTAGCTCGGGGACGAGCAACGTCGCCAACGCCATCGCCCCGCTCGTCGGTAGCGGGGCCCTCGAAATGAACGTCGGCATCATCATCGCCTGTTTCGCCGTCGCCATCGGTGCGTTCACTATCGCCCGCCGGACACTCGATACGCTCGGCAACGATATCACCGCCCTGCCGCTGACCGCCGCCATCGTCGTTGCGACGGTCAGTGCAATCTTGGTTATCGGCCTTTCGGCAATCGGCATCCCAGCGAGCTTCGTCGTCATTGCGACGATGTCGATTATCGGTCTCGGCTGGGGTCGAGCAACTCGAACGATGCGCGCCTCCCGGTCGGATATCTCCGAGAAAGCTGCCGACGCTCGCATGTCGGTCGGCTCGCTCGCTGCCGACACCGAGGGCGAAGAACTGCCACCCATTGGCGAAGAAGAGCCTGAAGACATCCCGGCTGCGGCTGACCTGTTCAACCCGTCGACCACCGCGCGCGTGGTTGTCATGCAAAACGTCGTCCCACTCATTTCGACCGTTGGTGCGTATCTCGTCTTCCGGTTTGTGCCCTACTTTGGGTTCTAAACCCCACGTTTTTCTACTCCGTCGCTCGCTTCGCTCGCTCCGTCGGAAAAACCTGGACTAAAACGTTCCTCGCTCCCTGCGGTCGCTCGTCACGA
>CAZOOU010000045.1:0-9135 GCA_964581495.1 uncultured Haloferacaceae archaeon | reverse complement strand
TACGGCAAGATGGAAAACATGGTGAAAGCCACCCGCGAGATCGAAGCTGAACTCGACGCCGGCGAGATCGATCTCGACGAACCGCTCGCAGCTGTCAAATAACGCTTTTTAAGCGGCAATCGGCTCCGTTTCGAACAGTGCATCCATGAGTTTCTGCTGGCCGACCCGCAGATGTTGGTGGAACGTCGGCGGCGAGATCCCCAGCGTCTCGGCGATCTGTTCGCCGGAGCTATCGCGTGGCCACTCGAAGTAGCCCGCCGCGTACGCCGTCTGCAGCACGGTCCGCTGTCTGTCGGTGAGTTCCGCAACCGGCGAGCTCTGCGCACGGTCGACGCTCTCGGTGGCGTGCTGCTGACGGCGGGCCAGGAGTTCAACGGTCGGTGCAATTTCAGAGACAGTCTCGACGAGCGAACGGACGCTGTCGCCAGCCGGCAGCCGGACAGTGAGATAGGCGTCACCATTGGTGAGCGTGACCGACTCGGTCGACCAACCGTGCGAGGCGAGCAGCGGAACCACACAGACACCGTCGGTGTGCAGCTCGATTCGACGCGTGTCGCCCTGCTCGCCGATCACCGACAGCTCGAAGCCCTCCAATGGCTCGAAGACGGCCTCGACCGCCGGCCGGTCGACCGCCTCGATCGTCCCGAACATGCTGTACCCGCCCTGGGGGCCGTCGACGGTGTGCATGATTTCTGCGGTCCAGTCGCCCGGCGGCGGGGTGGGCTGCGGAATGTAGTCCGGCAGGCGGAGTTCGACCTGGATACAGACGTCGTTCATCAGTGCCTCGCGGCGTTCGCTGGCCGCCAGCGCGTGGCCGACGACCTCGCCGAGCTGGGAAAGGATCGTCCGCTCGTCGGCGTCGAAGGCGTCGGGGCGGTCGGTGTGGACCACACAGAGCCCGTAGAGCCGACCGGTGTGGCTGATCGGCACGGCCGCAAGCGCCTGCTGGCTGGCGGTCTGGTCGGCGTCGGCCCGCCAGTCGAACGCGGGGTTTTCGACCAGTGTCGTCGTGGTCTGCAGCTGCCGGGTCCAGACGGCCTGGCGGATCGCTGTCTCGCCGAAAAGAGGGGCGGACGTTGGTTCTCCGTCCGCCGACTCGGGCTCTGCCATTTGGCCGACCGACCCCGAATCAGTGGACTGGTCTGTCGGCTCCGAATCAGTCGACTGGTCTGTAGAGTCCAAACCAGTCGACGCTGTCGAGCCCTCGGTGAGGGGCTCGCAGTTGCCCGCGCTCGCCCGCGGTGAAAACTGCTCGTGGCGGCCGACCAGCTCGCCGATCTGGACACACGAGTAGTGGCCCGTTTCGACCAACTCCGCACACACCGCCTGCTCGATTTCGGGCCGCGTCGACTCGCCGATTGCGGTGTGAGTGATCTCTCTGATCGCGCTGTTGAGGTCGTTGAGCGACGCCAACGAATCCCGCTCGGCCCGGAGTCGGCGTTCGGTCACCACCTGGGCGGAAACGTCTATATGGGCGACAACGACGAACTGCTCGTTGTCGCTGACGAACGGCACTGCCTGCAGCAGGAACCATCGCTGTTTGATCGGCGAATGGCAGGGGTACCGATACTCAAAGAACTCCCGGTGGCCCGCCAGCAGCTCCGAGAGCCCTCGTTTTACCGCCAGTGCGCTCTCGGTGCCGGCGTGCTCGCAGACGTCTAGATAGTCGACGCCGACTGTGTCGGCCGACTCCGAGATATCGTTGCGTTCGGCGAAGGCTTGCCACGAGTTGTTGGTCTGCTGGATCACGCCGTCGCTGTCGAGCACCGAGACGTTTACCGGCAGCTCGTCGAGCGCCGCAGCCAACAGCTGGAGTCGACGATTCATACGAACCGTAGATGCCTCAACCGGTAAGCCGCTCCGACGAGGTACGTTTCACTTGTGGTATTTTGACTGTTATATTGTGTCGACAACCGTCCAGTCGACCAGTTGCTGACAGATACAGGTAGATACAGACAGCCAAACGAACAGTTATTCGGACGGCTCACTGTGACCGAACTAAGATCATGAACGGGCGACACAGCAGCAACCGGGCACCCGCCGATCAGCCGAGCGACAACGGTTCAGCCACCGAGCCAACCGATACCGGTTCGGCCAGCGATTCGACCGACAACAACCCACCTTTTGATTCGCCGACCGTCTCCGAGGCTCACTGCCGCGAGTGGCGACGCTGGCTTGTCGAAGCCATCGCTTCCGGCACCGCTAGTGTCGTCCCACTGGCGAGTCTCGTCGACACCATCGCCGAGCGCGAGCGCGACGAGATCAGTCGGTCGACAATCCAAACAGCACTTACTGACCAGATACTCCCCACCGTCGAGCGCGAACCAGGCGTCGAGTACGATGCCGACCGACAACTACTCGTCAACTACGGCCATTAATCCTGATAGATTCCGTAGGCTCTTGTACGCTGGCGTGCTATCGGCGGAAGATGTCAGATCCACCGCTCGACCCCGCGCTCGAAACAACCGCCGAGGCGATCGCCGACATGGAAGTCCGAGGTGCGGCGACGATTGCGGCCGCCGCGGCTGGTGCGCTCCGGAGCCAGGCCGTCGAGTCGACCGCCAGCCAGCCCGCGGTTTTCGAGTCGACGATGCGAGCGGCGGGCCGGCGACTCCACCAAACACGACCGACAGCGGTGAGTCTGCCGAACGCGCTTCGATACGTCCTCCAGCGAATGGGCGGCGAGACCGTCGGCGACCTCAGAGCGTCGGTGATCAGCGCGGCCGACGAGTTCGTCGCTCGCCTTGACCGCGCCCAGTCGGATTTGGGGCGCGTGGGGGCCAACCGGCTGCGGGATGGCGACTGTGTGATGACGCACTGCCATTCGACCGACGCCATCGCCTGCATCGAGGCGGCCGTCGAGAGCGGCAAGGAGATTTCGGCGGTGGTCAAAGAGACTCGCCCGCGCAACCAGGGCCACATTACGGCCCGCGAGCTCCGGGCACTCGGCGTCGACGTGACGCTGATCGTCGACAGCGCGGCTCGCCGGTATATGGGTCAGGTCGACCACGTGCTGGTCGGCGCGGACAGCATCGCTGCTGACGGCAGTGTGATCAACAAAATCGGGACCAGCGGGCTGGCAGTCAATGCCCGTGATCGGGGCGTACCGATCATGGCCGCCGCCCAGACGATCAAGCTCCATCCCGACACCCTGACCGGCCACACGGTCGAAATCGAGATGCGTGAGGAACGAGAGGTGATCGGCCCAGAGGCTCGTGAGTCGATTGGCGAGATGACGGTCGAAAACCCGGCGTTCGACGTGACGCCACCGCGCTATGTGGACGCGATCATCACCGAACGCGGCCAGTTTCCGCCCGAAAGCATCGTCACGCTGATGCGCGAACTGTTCGGCGAGAGCGTCGACGAGCCGTGGGAAGAGCCGACAAACCGGCCGGAGGAGTCGGCGTGAGCGTGCTCTGTGCGGGCCACATCAACTGGGATGTGACGATGTTCGTCGACAGTCTGCCTGATCCAGACGGCGAGGTGGGGATCGACCGGCTCGTTCAGTCGGGCGGCGGCTCGGCGGCCAACGTTGCGGCCGGCCTGGTCGGCCTCGAAACCCCGGCCTCGCTGTACGGCAGCGTCGGCGGCGACGACACCGGCGCGCTCGCGCTCCGAGAACTGGATCGCGCGGGCGTCGACTGCGGCCACGTCTTTATCGATCCGGAGGGGACGACCTCCGTGAAATATCTCGTGGTCGACAACACCGGCGAGGTGATGGTGTTTTCGAACGCGGGTGCCAACGAGTCGTTTTGTACCGAAGACATCTCGGCCGAACTGTTTCGTGACATCGAGCATCTCCATCTAACGAGCCAGTCCCCGGAGATGGCCTCCCGGCTGGCGACGCTGGCGAGCGATTTGGGCCTTTCGGTGAGTTTTGATCCCGGACGCCGCGTTGCTGACCGAGGCTATCAGGACGCGCTGGCGTCGACCGATCTGCTGTTTTTGAACCAGCGGGAGGCCGACCTCGTCGACGAGGCTGGGGTGTTGTCGCCGACCGATCCCGTAGAGATGGCTATCGTCGTCAAACACGGCGGCGACGGCGCGACAGTCTATACTCCAGCGGGGAGCAAGTCACATGCCGGCTTCGCCGTCGAACCGGTCGACCTGACGGGCGCGGGCGATGCGTTTGCAGCCGGGTTTCTTGCGTCGCTGTCCGACGGTAGTCACCGCCTACGCGAGGGTTTGGCGTCGGCTACCGTCGCGGCGTACGCCGAACCGCTGGCGGTCGCCAACGCCTGCGGCGCGCTGGCCGCTCGGACGGTGACTGCCCGGACTGCGTTGTCATGGGAGGCGGTCGACTCGTTGCGAGATACGGTCAAGTAACGACGGCTCGCAGCCATATCACCGTCTCATGCTTGCCGGAAAGCGAGATTCGGCCTGCAAACCACACTGGCTTTATCCACCCTCTTCGTGCGCTGGCCTATCAGCGCATGATCGAATATCTCGCCGTCGGGCTGGCCCTAGTTCTCGTTTCGCTCGTTGTTGCTGCGGGTTTTTACCTTGGGGTCCGGCACGTCGAAACGCTCAGCGGAATCGAACGCAACCGAGAACGACCACTGTGGGCACAGCAACCCGTCGACGCGTTCAATCACGTCGTCGGCCGACAGACCTCTCGAGAGTTCGCCGAACGGCGGATCGAATCGGAGGACGACGACGAATGATCGAACCTTGGATGGGGCTGTTCGTGCTCTGCTTTTCGGGCCACGCCTTCGGGTTGGGATTCTTCGTCGGAACGCGGTATGTGACCACCATTGCCTCTCCCGAGTCGACCGCCTGGCGACCCCAGTGGCTCCAGGCAGCGATTGATGCCTACCAGGCGAGTCATCGTCGACCACTTGATGCCGACGAACTCGACGGACACGACTGGAACGACTGAGGCCTCCCCCTACCGTGGCGTCTCAGTGCCCCATTTGTCGATAGCGACTGCCAGTTCAGGGTGGGTTTCGGCATAGTCGTCGAGGTCTTCGCCCGCAACCGTCGCGTCGACGGCCTGCCGGAGGGCTTTCGACCCCGCATGTGTGCCGTCCGGATGGCCGTGGATCCCCCCGCCGGCCTGGATACAGAGGTTTGTCCCAAGCCGCTCGACGAGTTCGGGGACGAGTCCGGGATGGAGCCCACCGGAGGCGACCGGCAACACGTCCCGCAGACCGTGGAGGTCGCCAGTTAGCCACTGATTAATCCCCGCGGAGTCCTCGTTTTCGAGTTTGCCCAGATCAGCCGTTCCGGTGTGCAGTTGGTCGACGCCACAGAGCCGCGAGATCTGGGCGAGCACACGCATCGAGACGCCGTGGTTCGGCACGCGGTCAAACGCGGCGTGCATCGCCCGGTGGGCGTGGATCGCCAGATCGTGTTTTTCACACCGATCACGGACGGTCTGGACGGCCGCCCAGCCGCAGGTGATCACGTCGACCATCACATACTCGCCGCCCTCCTCGGCGACCATATCCACCCGTTCGAGCATCGTGTTCGTGTCGGCGGTGACGTTGATCAGGTAGGATTTCGTCTCTCCCGTCTCCTCCTCGGCGCGGTCGCGGGCGTCGAAACTCTCGATGAGCCGGTCTCGAAACGGGTTAAACGGTTGGTCGGTCAGGTTCTCGTCGTCCTTCAAGAGATCAATGCCGCCGGTCCACGCGTCGTACCCCACTTGGACGTGCTGTTCAGTAGAGAGGCCGACCTTGGGTTTCGGAACCGTCGCCGTCAGCGGCCGGTCGCCGGCGTCGAAGATCGTGTTGCGGACTGCCGAACCGAACCTTGGTCCCGGAAACGAGGCAGTGAGCGTTTCGGGCCACTCGCAGTCCACCAGACGGATTCGGTCGACGGCTTTCATCCCCATGATGTTGCCCGCGATACACGAGAGGATCTGGGCCATGTTGCCGGCCTCGAACAGGTCGGTGGGGTAGGCGACCGTCACGCGGTTGCCATCAATCTCGCAGGCGGTCGCGCTCAGATCCGTGATTTCGCCGTCGACCTGCAGTTCGGCCCACGTCCCATTGGAGCTCTCGGAGGCCACCCGGCTCGCGGCGGCCTCCATATCCATATCGGCGGCGGGCTCGACGCTGAACGTACAGACGAGGTCGGACGCCTGAGGCTCGTAGCTCGTATCCAAGAAGTCCTGATAGGTGATTCCAGCCATGACATTGCTATTCACACTCAAAGTACATAAATACAGGACCGCATGGCGTCGACCACCTATAAATCAGGATCAGAACGCGCGATCGTACTGCGGCGGCACCGACACCGCGTCCTCACGACCTAGCTGCTGGGCTGCGTGGAGCATAAAGTAGGGATCGCGGAGGTGTTCGCGGCCGACAATCGCCATATCGGCCCGCCCGTTGCGGATCAACGCGTCGGCCTGCTCGGGAGCCGTGATTCCGCCGACAGCACCCACCAGCATCTCCGAGTGGGTTTCGGCGTTGATCTGCTCTGCGAACGGGACTTGATATCCGGGGCCCGCCGACGGGAGCTGTTGGTCGGGATGAATCCCGCCCGCGCTCACGTCGACGAAGTCGACGCCAGCCTCGAACGCGCGGTCGGCGAACCGGATCGACTGCTCGATGTCCCACGACTCGCGGTCGTCGAGCCAGTCGGTCGCCGAAATGCGGACGAACAGCGGTTTCTCGTCGGGCCACACCTCGCGGACGGCGTCGATTATGTCGAGTGGGAACCGAATGCGACGCTCGAAGTCGCCGCCGTAGTCGTCTTCGCGCGTGTTGGTCACCGGCGAGAGAAACTCGTGGAGGAGATAGCCGTGGGCCGCATGGATCTCGGCGATCTCGAAGCCCGCTCGGTCGGCTCGCTCGGCGGCGTCGACGAACGCCCTGGTGACGGCTGTCAGATCCTCGGCGTCCATGTGGGTGGTCTCCGGAGCCTGCCCATCGCCGTAGGGGTACGGCTCGTCGGTCGGTCCCCACACCTCCCAGCCACCCTCGGCGGGCGAGAGTGGGTCGTGGCCCTCCCAGGGTCGACTGGTCGAAGCCTTCCGCCCGGCGTGGGCCAACTGTACGGCCGGCACGCTCCCGTGATCTTTTATAAACGACGTGATCTCGGCGAGCGGCTCGACGTGGTCGTCGCTCCAGATGCCGAGGTCTTCCGGCGAGATGCGACCGCGTGGCTCGACGGCGGTGGCTTCGGTCATCACGAGCCCCGCCCCACCCACTGCCCGGCTCATAAGGTGTTGGGCGTGCCAGGCGGTCGCCCGGCCGTCGCGGTCCTCGCAGGAGTACTGGCACATCGGCGAGACCATTACCCGGTTCGGCACGGTCGTCTCTCGGATCGAAAGCGGGGCGAACAGATCGGCACTCATCACAAAAGGAAGTCGACCCGGAGACAAGTATGCATGGATTAGCCATATTTCAGTCTCGTTGCTGTGTGTCGCTGTGTTCACTCACTCGTTCACGGTGTACTCGCACTCAGACTCCATCTCCATTTGTGGAAGAATAACACTAACCAGAGACAGAACTGCAGATAAATAAACTACCAGACAAAAAACGAATGCAGTTGCAACTCCGTATTTCAGTATGGGTCGCGAACTCGACGATGTCGACCGGAGCGTTCTCTACATGCTCCAGAAAAACGCGCGGAACAGTACCGCCCAGGAGATCGCCGATTCGGTCGGTGTCTCGGCCAGCACCGTCCGGAATCGAATCGACCAACTCGAAGCCGACGGCATTATTCGAGGCTACCATCCGGAGATCGATTACGAGGCGGCCAACCTCCCACTCCAGGTGACGTTCGTGATCGACGTCCCGCCGAAACAGCTCGCTGAGTATTCGAATCGGATTCGTGGGATTCAGGGCGTGATCGATGTCCGCGAGATGCTCACTGGTCGGCGGAATCTCCACGTCGACGTGGTCTCGACGAGTACTGCCGAACTGACGCGTATCACCGATACGATCCACGATCTCGGCGTCGAAATCGTGAGCTCCGAGATGATGCGTCGACGCCACGTCCAGCCGTTCAATCACTTTTTTCTACAGGGCACAGAGGAATCAAGCGCGCGGGCAGACGGCGCGGATGTTGACGATATCATCGGTAACTGAATTTGATAGAATGTAGATTTTCCACAGCATACGGGCCGTAGTGTACGTCTCACACAGCCACACGTCGTGCTGAACGAAAAGTTGTCGTCGCTGGCTGTGTTTTTCACAACCTCTCAAATTTAACCCACAAAACAGTTATACTCCTTCTACGCCGCCTGTTGCATAGGAGAGATGCCAGTGTGAGTTTGCGTGGCATTCAGCGGGTCCCTCTCCCTTCGGATCTCCATATCCCCCACAGACACCCTCCACATGATTTGGCTCTCCCCACTCAGCATCATGCAAGACCACTATTCTACAGCATTGACGAGTAAATCTCGGCGTACCGTACTATTGAGCCTCCTGACAAAGCGATCTGTTGCGGCACGAAAACACCGTTCGAAGGAGATGAAAATCCAGCTGCACCATGTTGATCTCCCCCTCTTAGAGGATCTCGATCTCATTCAGTGGAATCGAGATACCCACAGCGTGACACACGGCAGCAAGTATGATGAACTCAGACCACGGCTTAGGGATCTACAGAGACACCAAAGCCAACGAAACTGACCTCCCTCGCGGTCGACACCACGAGCTATCACGAGTACTGTCGGTCTCACATGGCTCGGTCCATCAACTGTGACCGATTCCCCTTCTCACCGCCTTGCTTGAGGCCGAAATAACGCATTCTTCAGCGAACTTCAATCGAAAGCACGGGCAGCCTATATTCGTTCACCCGACCAGAGCAATACCCGTGGGTAGATGGGTGAGGCATGGTGCCAGTTAACAGAGAGTCAGTTTGTATTCTATTTCCGAGTGAACGTGGCAGTTTATGTGGGTACTGGCCAAAACTGTAGGTGGAAGTAGCCCCCCGCTATCGGACTTCCAGCCCCGCCCTGTCCCAGTATCCACCGAAACTGACACACTGGGTCAGTACCAACCATTTTTGTTACTCGGTTACTCAAAACGACTCAGTTATAGAAAAACGGAGGGGACTATACTGTCTGCACGCATAGCCCTCACTGGGGGACAGGCGTGGGTAACTGTTTGTCCTCGGGAGAGAAGATCGTGTGGGGGCACCGATCTTCTCACATCAGTTCTGCATAATGGCTGCGAAAGC